>JAABRC010000342.1 GCA_011391115.1 Candidatus Egaibacter danicus
ATTTGCGCAGATCAAGCCGGTGCTGCAAGCCTATTGCGAAAACATCTTTCACGTGGGTGGACCTGGCTCAGGCCATGTCATCAAGCTGCTGAACAATTTTGTGGCTCAGGCCATTTGTACTGCAACTGCCGAGGCATTTGCAGTTGGCGCCAAGGCTGGCGTTGATGTCCAGCAGTTGGTGAACGTGATTTCGGCGGGTGCCGTGAATTCGGGCCTGTTCCAGGCCATGGCCAAAACACTGAACGGCGACTTCACCGGTCTGAAGTTCGGGCTGGACAACGCTCGAAAAGATCTTCGATACTACGGTCATCTGGCCGAGATGGTGAATGTGCCATCACTCGTGGGGCAGGCCGTGCATCAAAGCCTGGCGACGGCGTCGGCGCTGGGGCATGGAAACTCATTCGTTCCTGCGCTGGTCACTGCGCAGGAGCAACTGACTGGAGCGAAGATTACCCCTGCGGCATCGCGCTAGCGCCAAGGGTTAGCTCTGGAGGCTGGTGTCAGTCCAGCCACTTCTGCAAAAATTGTGCATTGCCCATCGCCTGCCCGAGCTGGTAATTGGCAAAGCCGATGCGCTTGTATAGCTTGACGGCGCCAGCGTTACCTTCGAGCACTTCCAGCGTGAGTTTGCAGGCACCACGCTCGATTGCGATCTCTTGTGCCAGTGCCAGCATTTTTTCTGCCACGCGTTGACCGCGGTGACCCGGCAGCACGGCCACATCGTGCACGTTCACCAGCGGGCGGCATGCGAAGGTGGAAAAGCCTTCAATGCAATTCACCAGACCAATGGGCTGCTGATCATCTGCCCCGCCAAAGGCCAGCACAGTATAGGCTTGCGGCCGCGCTGCCAATGATGCCACCAGATTGGCTTTGGCATGTTCGCTCAAGCCTTCACCACCGCCCATCGGGTCTTGGGCGTACGCATCGAGCATCTTCACAACAGCAGCTGCGTGAACCGGATTGGTGTAGTCGGCACGGCAGACGCTGACGGAGTCAATTGTGGATGAACCATTCATGAGTGAAACGTATTGTTCAAATGGAGAGAGTGCCAGCGATTCGCTGGGCACAGACCTGCGCCTGCGCCGCATCACGTGCCTCCACCATGACACGTACCAGTGGCTCGGTCCCGCTGGCGCGAATCAGGACACGCCCTGACTCACCTAATTCAGCCTCCACCGCTCTGGTTTCACTGGCAAGCTGGGCGTTTGATTTCCAGTCCTGCCCCGGTCTCAAGCGTACGTTGATCAGGGTCTGGGGAAACAGGGTCACATCGGAGAGCAGCTCAGACATGGTTTTGCCGCTGCGCACGCAGGCCTGCAACACCAACAGTGACGAAATCAGGCCGTCGCCCGTGGTGTGCCTGTCAAGCGCCAGCAAATGGCCAGACCCCTCACCACCCAGAATCCATTTGTGTTTTTCCAGTTCTTCCAGCACATAACGGTCGCCCACTTTGGCCCGGACAAACTGGACGCCACGTGCCTTCAGGGCAACTTCGACAGCCATGTTTGTCATCAGCGTGCCCACGACGCCGGGTACATGCTCGTCACGCCCAAGCCGTTCATCGGCCATCAAGTACAGCAACTCGTCACCGTTGTACAGGCGTCCGTTGGCATCTATCAGTTGCAGGCGGTCTGCGTCCCCATCCAGTGCAATCCCGTAGTCAGCCTTGTGAAACTTCACCGTGTCGATCAAAGCCTGGGGGTGCGTCGCCCCGACTTCATGGTTGATGTTCAACCCGTCTGGCGCGCACCCGATGGCGATGACCTCGGCACCCAACTCGTGGAAGACTTTGGGTGCGATGTGGTATGCCGCACCATGGGCGGCATCCACGACGATTTTCATGCCACGTAGCGTGAGGTCGTTGGGGAACGTACTTTTGCAGAATTCAATGTAGCGGCCAGCGGCATCATCCAGCCGCCGGGTTTTACCCAGGTTGGCCGAGTCAGCCCAAACTGGGGCTTCGTCCAGCGCGGCCTCAACATCCAGTTCCCATGCGTCTGACAGCTTGGTACCTTGCGCGCTGAAAAACTTGATCCCGTTGTCAGGAAAGGCATTGTGGCTGGCACTGATAACCACACCCAGAGAGGCACGTTGTGCACGCGTCAGGTAGGCAACTCCCGGGGTTGGCAGGGGGCCTAGCAGCACGACATCTACACCTGCCGAGTTAAAACCGCTCTCCAGCGCACTCTCCAGCATATAGCCGGAAATGCGGGTGTCTTTGCCGATCAGTACCGTAGGACGCGACTCGGTTCTTTTGAGAACCCGGCCAACCGCATGGGCCAGTCGCAACACGAAATCCGGTGTAATCGGCGCCTGGCCAACCGTACCGCGTATGCCATCTGTCCCGAAGTATTTTCTGCTCATGTTAAAGCCCTGTGTCAGCATTGTTGTTGTGAAGTGCGAGTCATTCTAGTTGGCTGGATTCAGGGCAGCGAATACCTTCAAGGCCTGCACCGTCTCGCGCACGTCATGTACGCGCACGATGGATGCACCTCGCTCCACCGCCAGCAAGGCAGCCGCCACACTGGGCACCATTCGCTCATGTTGAGACTTGTCGGCCGTCGGAACCGGTGACAGGCCAGTTACTGCAACCAGAGAGGATTTTCTAGACCAGCCCGCCAGCAATGGGTAGCCACCCGCCAGCAACTCTCGTTGCCGTGCCAGCAATGAAAAATTCTGTTTGACCGTCTTGCCAAAACCAATACCCGGATCGACCACAATCCGATTCGAATCAACCCGCAACTCCCGCAAATCCTCCGTGACCAGCTTCAAAAACGACAGCACTTGAGGAACCACATCCCCATCCATCGGACGGAGCTGCATGGTCATGGGCTCACCATGCATGTGCATCACACACACACCGCAGCGGGGGTGTCCGGCAACCACCTGTGCGCCACCTGGCATTCCAGGGGCTCCCGGTTGCCGCAAAGCCCAGATATCGTTGATGATGTCCGCCCCCAGGTCCAGCACAGCCTGCATGACCTGCGGCTTGTAGGTATCTACCGAGATGGGGACACCTAGTTTGACTGCCTCCTTGAGCAACGGCAGTACGCGCGTCAGCTCATCATCCGCTGGCAACGGCCGGGCACCCGGACGCGTCGACTCACCACCAAGATCCAGAATGTCTGCGCCATCCTTGAGCAATTGCTCGCAATGGCGCATGGCAGCCTGCAGGGACGCGTGGTGTCCACCATCAGAGAACGAATCTGGCGTGACGTTGACGATGCCCATGACTTTGGGGATCTTCAGGTCAATCAGAAAACGGGTGGTCTGCCAGTTCATTTGAAAGCTCGTATGGGAACCATCAAGCAAAACGGGGCTCAGAGCCCCGTTTTGCCAA
>JAABRC010000034.1 GCA_011391115.1 Candidatus Egaibacter danicus
TGCAGCGCACTGGCCACGTTGATCAATGTGCCGTCGCCTTTGACCATCATCAGCGGCGCGTCGATCTGCCGAGCATGCAAGGTGCGTTTGACCGAGTCAATCAGCGCTTTAACGTGTGAAATCATGCGCGCGTTCAGCGCCACGGTCATGGCGCGGCGTGGCGCACCCAGACTGGAGGCGAGTTCATGCCCACAAGTCACCGGCTTGTCGCACAAAGACTCGACCCAGGCGCGAAGTTGCAGCTCATGCTCGGGGTTTCGCACCCCAAAGCTGGCCGAGATGGCAAAGGCGGACACACGCGGTGCATGGTGAAGAATGGCCGCACGTGCGGCCGCCTCGTCCAGCGGCTGGACGGGAAACCCACCGGCGTCATGCCCGCCTGTCAATGCAACGATAGCTTCGTTGCCGAGCAGTTCTACCAGTCCACTGGCTTTGATTTGAGGCGGGTCATAACCTGCCAGCAACACGCAAACAGGTGACCCCTTGCCTTCCACAACCGAGTTGGTGGTGAGGGTGGTGGACAGCGACACCAACCCTACCCGAGACAGCAGATCGGAGGGAAGCTTGTCCAGAGAGGCCGCAATACCCAGGGCCAGATCAAACCGGGTGGTCAGGCTCTTGGCAGATGCGACAATTGTTTTGTCAGCATCCAGCAGAACCGCATCGGTGAAGGTTCCTCCGGTATCAATACCCAGGAAGTAGGTCATTGGCCTGCTTCGCACAGCCAGCGAAACAGGTAATCGGCAAAACTGCGGCGCACCGTCAACTCAAAACTGGTAGCCGCTTCAAGGCACAACACCGTGGCACCCGCCTTGGCAATATGTGTCTGGGCCAGCGCGCCCGCAGGAAATACACGGGGATGCAAATCCAGCGGACAGCCACGCGACAACAGGTCGGCTGCGGCAGCGCCTTTCACCGTCAGCGTGGTGTTGCCATCACCCACCTGCACCACGGACGTGTGCTGACCCTGCAAGGCAGTTCGCAGTGCAGACTCAACTGCATCGCCCTGACTATCCTGTAATTTAAGCAGCCATTCATTGGGGCCAAGCCACAGGAGTTGACGCTGGCCCGCAATACTGGCTGTATTGGGTAAAGTCGGCAACGCCAGGCCCGTAACGCTCAAAATGGTTTGCGTAAAAAGGGCATCGTTCGCATCACCCCGCAGATTCAGCATCTCCACAAAGGGCACTTCAGACAGTGCACACGACTTGCCATCTACAACCAGCACACGCTGCCCCAGACGGGCAATACCCGCCAGAGGACTTTCCATCACGATTTCAGGCATGGAGGCGTTTTCCTTCCGGGTCATAAAACACTGGACTGCACACCGTGGCGGCGACGTATCGGCCATCAACCAGCGACGCGTAAATCTTCTGACCCATGCGCTGGGTGCCCGAGCGCACCACGGCCATCGCGATGGACCGGTTCAGCGTCGGGCTGTAATAGCTGGACGTCACGTGACCAATCATGGGCACGGGCGGTGGACTGGCTTGCGCGCTGTCTGTCAGTTGTGTGCCCTCTGGCAACACCAGCTGGGCTTCATCAGTCATTAAACCCACCAGTTGTTTGCGGTCAGGGCCTGCCGTATGGCTGCGGGTTAAGGAGCGTCGCCCCAGAAAATCTTTGGTCTTGGCAACCATGCCACCCATGCCCAGATCAAACGGCGTGATGGAGCCATCGGTATCCTGCCCCACGATGATGTAGCCTTTTTCAGCACGCAACACATGCATGGCTTCCGTGCCATAGGGCGTGATGTTGAGGTCAGCTCCGGCAGCCATCAGCGCCCTCCAGACATGTGCGCCGGAATTCGACGGCACATTCACCTCAAACGACATTTCGCCCGAAAAGCTGATGCGCATGATGCGGGCTTTCACACCGGCCACCGTTCCGGCACGCCAGCTCATGAATGGAAAAGCTTCGTTGGACAGGTCCACATCCTTGCAGACACGCCCAACCACCGTACGGCTTTCTGGTCCGACCACCGCAAACGTGGACCACTGGTCCGTAACGGTGGTCATATAGACCTTCATATCCGGCCATTCGGTTTGTGTCCAGCGCTCCAGCCAGCCCATCACCCGGGCGGCGCCACCCGTGGTGGTGGTCATCAGGAAATGGTCTTCGGCTAGGCGCGCTGTCACACCGTCATCAAAAACCATGCCGTTTTCGTCCAGCATCAGGCCGTAACGGCATTTACCCACTTCCAGTTTGAGCCAAGGATTGGTGTATACCCAATTCAGCAGTTTGGCGGCATCGGCGCCCTGGATATCGATCTTGCCCAACGTGGATGCGTCCAGCATGCCAACACCGCTGCGCACAGCCAGCACTTCCCGATTCACGGCCTGGTGCAGGTCTTCATTTGTTTTGGGGAAATACCAGGGCCGTTTCCATTGCCCAACATCTTCAAACAAGGCACCTGCCGCCACATGGCTCTCGTGCGGGCTGGTCTTGCGCGCGGGGTCAAACAGGTCTCCCCGCTCCAGCCCGGCAAACGTACCAAAAGAGATGGGCAGGTAATTCGGGCGGAAGGTGGTCGTGCCCACCTGGTCGATAGGTTTGCCCATGGCGCGCGCCGCCAGAGCCATGCCGTTGATGTTGCCCAGTTTGCCTTGATCGGTACCAAAGCCCATCGCGGTGTAGCGCTTGATGTGCTCGATCGACTCAAAGCCCTCGCGAATGGCAAGTTCAATGTCGCTGGCGCCCACATCATTCTGATAGTCCACAAAAGCTTTGGCCCGGCGTGAAACCGGCTCGCCGGTTTCGGCAATCCAGAAAGCGCTGATCGCCTCAACAGCAGGTTCTACAACCTGGAAATCAGCTGCTGTGGCCGGAAAACCGGCGCGGGTGGCAGCCTGAGCGCCCGCATGGCTGGCATCTGTCAGCGACTGAGATAGAGTCCACGTTGCATTGCATGCACCAACATTGAACTGGTTGGGCATGGCCACACCAGGCGTGAAACACACGGCGGCATCATTCCACCTTGCCTTGCCCCCGGAGTGGGAATAAAGATGAATGGCCGGGTTCCAGCCGCCGGCCATACCGACAGCATCGCACACAAGGTTACGTTGTTCACCGCTGGCTTTGTCGCCGACCATCTGGCGTACAACCAGCCCGCCTACCGTCAAACCACCTTTGGCTTCAATGGGCACAAATCCACGCAGAATCTCGACCCCTGCCATTTGCGCCTGCTGTACCAGACCGCCCACCACGGAGTTTCCGCGGCGCGCATCAACAACGGTGACATGTGCTCCAGCCTGCTTGAGGGTCAGCGCATCTGAATAGGCGGAGTCGTTATTGGTCAGCAGCGCAATACGTTGCCCAACCAGCACGCCATACAGTTGGGCGTAATCGGCCATGGCGGACGACAACATGACTCCCGGTAAATCGTTGTTGCCAAAGACCATGAGGCGCTCATGTGCGCCGGTTGCCAGAATGACCTGATTTGCCCGGACACGCCAGAGGCGCTCGCGGAACCCCTGGCGCTGATTCAGCGGCAAGTGGTCGATCAGTGACTCACGAATGGTCAGAAAGTTGCAATCATGGTAGCCGAAGACAACGCCGCGCCGGATGATTTTCACCTCGGGCAATGTCGCCAACTCGGCCTCGGCAGCACGCACCCAGTCAAGGGCTGACTGGCCATTGATCGTGCCCTGTATGCGGTGAGCTGAACCACCCAAATGGGGCCCCAGCTCGGACAGAATGACCCGCGCACCACTGCGGCCCGCAGCCAATGCAGCGGCCAGACCTGCTACGCCACCACCGGCAACAAACACGTCGCAATGAATGTTCTGGTGAACGTAGCGATCCGCATCTTCCACAGTCGGAGCAGCGCCAAGACCTCCAGCCTTTCGGATAAAGCGCTCGTACAACATCCAGGCCTTTGCGGGCCACATGAAGGTTTTGTAATAAAAACCAGCGGGAAATAACGGCGTGAACCAGCGATTGACACTGAAGAGGAGTTTGCCGGGGCTTGGCCAGGCATTCACGCTCTCGGCATTGAGCGCTCCGTACAACTCAACTTCAGGCATCTTCGCATTGGGAATGGTGTGCGCACCGCTTTCCAATTGCACCAGCGCCGAAGGCTCCTCCACGCCGCAACTGACAATGCCACGGGGACGGTGGTATTTCCACGACCGGGCGATAACGCTTTCACCCGTGGCCAGCACGGCGGAAGCCAGCGTGTCCCCTTCGAAACCAGAGAAATTTCGCCCGTTAAAGCGAAAGGCAATTTTCCGGGAGCGATCCAGTCGCCCGCCCATTCCGTCAATACGCTTACCGCTCACTCAGCACCTCCGCTGGACACTGGCGTATCGGGGTTCTCGCCTGGTTTGTAGACTTTCGAGAAGACATAGCTGACGGTATTGCGCTCTGCGTTGAACCAGCGCCGGCAACCCTGCGAATGCAGCCATTGCTCGCGATGCAAGCCCTTGGGGTTTTTGCGCATGAACAAGTAATCACCCCACTGTTCATCGGTCAGTGCGTCGGTGTCAAGGGGACGGGCAATATGGGCTTCGCCACCACAACTGAATTCACTTTCAGCTCGTGGGCCGCACCAGGGGCAGGTAATTTTCAGCATAAGGGTACTGTTAGTGGGCCACGCCGGCCGCACCATGTTCGTCGATGAGATGGCCCGATGTGAAGCGATTGATGGTGAACGCCGCATTCAACGGGTGAGGTTCGTCTTGCGCCATGGTGTGGGCCATGACCCAACCCGAGCCCGGTGTCGCCTTGAAGCCCCCAGTTCCCCATCCGCAATTGAAATAGAGCCCCTTGATGTGTGTCTTGGAAATAATCGGGCAGGCGTCTGGCGCAACGTCAACAATGCCACCCCACTGCCGATTCATTCGAACACGTCTGAATATGGGGAACAGTTCGCAAATAGCCTGCAATGTGTGTTCGATCACGGGGAAACTGCCGCGCTGTCCATAGCCCACATAGCTATCAATGCCTGCACCGATCACCAGGTCACCTTTGTCCGATTGACTAACATAGGCGTGAATGGCGTTGGACATGACGACCGTGTGCAGAATCGGCTTGAGAGGCTCTGATACGAGGGCCTGCAGAGGGTGGCTTTCAAGCGGAAGGCGAATACCGGCCATGTCGGCCAGCACGGTGCTGTGCCCTGCAGAGACAACACCGACTTTCTTGCTCTTGATCGTCCCGCAGGTGGTCTCTATCCCCACCACCTGGCCACCCTCACGTTGTATGCCAATGACCTCGCAGTTTTGCAGAATATCCACACCCAGGCGATCGGCCGCACGGGCAAAACCCCAGGCTATGGCGTCATGTCGGGCAACCCCTGCGCGTGGCTGGAAAGATGCCCCCATCACGGGATAGCGCAAGGAGGCCGATGTGTTCATGATCGGCACCATTTCCTTGATCTGTGCCGGATTCAAAACCATGCCATCAACACCATTGAGCCGGTTGGCATTCACGCGGCGATTGATGTCCCGCATGTCCTGCAGGGAATGCCCCACATTCATCACACCGCGCTGGCTAAACATGGTGTTGTAGTTCAGGTCTTGCGACAAGCCCTCCCACAATTGCAACGCCTTTTCGTAGAGATGTGTCGCGTCGTCCCAGAGGTAGTTGGACCGCACGATGGTGGTGTTGCGTGCCGTATTGCCACCACCCAGCCAGCCCCGTTCAACCACGGCGATGTTGCGCATGCCATGCTCTTTGGCCAGGTAATAGGCTGTCGCCAACCCATGCCCGCCGCCACCAACAATGACGGCGTCGTAACTGCTCTTCGGCGTGGGGCTGCGCCACTGCTTCTGCCAGTTCTCGTGATACGACATGGCATTGCGGGCAAGCGAAAAAATTGAAAAGTGACTCACATCAGGCCCGATCTAGCTTCAACATTCAATGACGTTCACGGCCAGTCCGCCGCGACTCGTCTCTTTATATTTTGTCATCATGTCACGTCCGGTATCGCGCATGGTTTTGATGACCTGGTCCAGCGATACGAAATGTGTGCCATCGCCCCGAAGTGCCATTCGCGCCGCATTCAAAGCCTTCACGGACCCCATCGCGTTACGCTCAATACAGGGGATCTGGACCCGTCCACCAACCGGGTCACAGGTCAGCCCCAGGTTGTGCTCCATGCCAATCTCGGCCGCGTTCTCCACCTGCTCTGGCGTGCCGCCCATCACGGCGGCCAGTCCGGCTGCCGCCATTGAGCAGGCGACTCCTACTTCGCCTTGACAACCCACCTCCGCCCCGCTGATGGAAGCGTTTTCTTTGTAGAGCAATCCGATCGCACCTGCCGTCAGCAAAAAATCGCGGACACCCTCTTTGGAAGCCCCCGAGCAAAACCGATCGTAGTAGTGCATCACGGCGGGCACAATTCCAGCCGCACCATTGGTTGGCGCCGTGACGACACGCCCGCCCGCTGCATTTTCTTCATTGACTGCCATGGCGTATACATTGACAAAATCCAGTATGGTTAGCTGATCCTTGAGTGCCTGCTCCGGCCGACTGCTTAGCGAGCGGTGTAGTTCTGCGGCCCGACGTTTGACCCGCATGGAACCCGGCAAGTGACCGTCGGTTCGGCAGCCTCGATCCACGCAGGCCTTCATCGCATCCCAAATACGGTCCAGTCCTTCATCAAGCTCCGCATCAGTACGCCAGGCATGCTCGTTCTTACGCATGACCTGTGCGATGGAGAGCCCTGTCTCAACAGTGATTGCCAGCAAAGCGTCGCCGCTTGAAAACGGATGTGCCAGGACAGTTGGGTCAACCACGAAACGTGGTGTGTCGGCGACAGCGTCTGCCTCCTCCTGTGACACCACAAATCCACCGCCAACAGAAAAATAGCGACGCTCCTCAAGCAGCGTTCCATCTGTTGCAAAGGCACTGAAACGGACTCCATTGGAGTGAAAAGGAAGTGACTCACGACGCAAAAAAAGGATGTCGGTTCGCTCCCGAAAAGCCACGGCGTGTTTCCCGTCCACAAGCACGCTGTTCTGGGCGCGTATCTGCTTGATACGTGCATCAATGCTATCCGGATCAATCGTATCTGGCATGGCGCCTTCGAGCCCCAGCATCACCGCA
The DNA here is from genome assembly GCA_011391115.1 of Candidatus Egaibacter danicus. Next base: position 7,051 of record JAABRC010000034.1, read on the forward strand.
GTATCCGTTCCGTGGCCCTTGCCAGTTGCACCCAAAGAGCCGTACAGTTTTGCTTCGATGCGTGCCGTCTGCGGCAACAATTCAAGCTTTCCCAGACGGCGCGCAAATAGTGCGGCAGCCTTCATCGGTCCCACGGTGTGGGATGAAGAGGGTCCAATGCCTATCTTGAAAAGGTCGAAAACACTCAGTGCCATAGGGTCTTTCAGCGGTAGTCCCGCTTGCCGAGAATTGTGAATACACGACCCGCATTCAGTGTTTGCATTACGACGCCCAAGAACCTGCAAGCGACAGAATTGTGACGTGAGGACGCAAGGCGGCGTCGCATGCGGACTACCCCTATCGCGTGGGGCTACCGATACTTTGGTTACTTACGGGTAGTTTTAGACGCTCGACAACCGATTTGGAGACACACAGCATGGATGACGCACTGGCAACAGCAGAGACTCAGGCACCTCGGGGCAGGCGCGCAGGCGGGGGCAGGGAGGCCAAGCGGGCGGCGCGTTCTGCACGTGCCGGCCAATCAGCGCCCTACATCACCCGCAAGGTTCCTTATTACGAAGTGTTGGATGAAGAAGGCTTGCAAATCATCGAGCGCAATGCCGATACCATTCTGGAAGAAACCGGCATTGATTTCCGGGACGACCCCGAGGCACTGGAGTTGTTTCGTGCCGCAGGCTGTGATGTGAAAGGTGAGCGAGTACATTTCCCGCGTGGTCTGGCACGCAAAATCGTTCAGGCCACGGCGCCACGCGAATTCACGCAATACGCCCGCAATCCGGCGCACAACGTGGTGATTGGCGGGAAAAACACCGTGTTCGCTCCGGCCTATGGATCTCCTTTCGTACGCGACCTGGACAAAGGGCGTCGCTACGCAACGATCGAAGACTTTCGCAACTTCGTCAAACTGACCTATATGGCGAACTCGCTTCACCATTCCGGTGGGACGATTTGCGAACCCGTTGATCTGCCGGTGAACAAGCGCCATTTCGATATGGTGTATTCCCACATGAAGTACAGCGACAAGCCGTTCATGGGGTCCGTCACGCATCCTGATCGCGCCAAAGACACGGTTGAAATGGCCAAAATTCTGTTTGGCAACGACTACATGGATCCGTTGACCGGACGGCCACGCACGGTGATCATCAACCTGATCAATGCCAACTCGCCCATGACGTTTGACGAAACCATGCTGGGTGCCGCCAAGGTCTATGCCCGCGCCAACCAGGCGACGATCATCACGCCGTTCATTCTGGCTGGTGCCATGTCGCCGGTAACCGTTGCTGGAACGGCTGCGCAAACGCTGGCTGAGGCACTAGCCGGCATGGCCTTTGTGCAGCTATGCAACCCTGGGGCGCCAGTCGTGCTGGGCAGCTTCGCGTCCAGCATTTCCATGCAGTCCGGAGCGCCGACCTTTGGCACTCCGGAGCCTGCTCTGGTGCTGTATGTGATGGCGGCGCTCGCTCGACGCCTGGGTGTGCCTTTTCGGTCAGGGGGCGGGCTGTGTGGCTCCAAAATCGCCGATGCGCAAGCAGCTTCCGAATCCGCAAACACGTTGCTGCCGACTTGTCTGGGAGGTGTAAATTTTGTATTGCACACCGCCGGCTGGCTGGAAGGTGGACTTTCCATGGGTTACGAGAAATTTGTCATGGATGTGGACCAAGCTGGCATGATGCACACGCTCCTGGCTGGCGTAGATCTATCCGAAAACGGCCAGGCCATGGATGCCATTCGCGAGGTTGGCCCTGGAAAGCACTTTCTGGGTTGTAGCCATACCCAAGCCAATTTTGAAACCGCGTTTTACCGTTCACCCATTACCGACAACAACAGTTTCGAGCAGTGGGAAGCCGAAGGCTCGCGGGACTTGGCACAACGCGCCAACGCAAGCTGGAAGAAGCAGTTGGCCGAATATGAAATGCCCGCCATGGATGTGACTGTGGACGAAGCAATTCTTGACTACGTGAATAGACGCAAAGCGTCATTCCCGGACTCCAACATCTAGGCGGCGATTGCTGCTGCGCGTTTCGCCAACACGCCGTCGAGCCAGTCGCTACGCATCACGGGAACGGCAGTAACCAGTTTTTCGGTATAGGGGTGATACGGCCCCTCGAAAATTCTGGCGGTGTCATCGAATGCAACAAATGAGCCCTTGAGCATCACGGCAGTGCGATGCGCAATCCGGTGGACAACATCCAGGTCGTGGGTAATCAACACATAAGAGAGGCCCAGCTCGGATTGAAGGCGTCTCAGGAGCTTCAGGATTTCCTCTGCCACCAGCGGGTCGAGCGCCGACGTGGGCTCATCCAGAATGATGAGGTCCGGGTTGGCTGCCAGTGCACGGGCTATGCAGACCCGTTGCTTTTGACCTCCCGACAATTCGGTGGGGCGTCGCGTCAAAAATGCCTGCGGCAACTCCACCAGATCAAGTAACTCTTTCGTCCTTTTGCTTACATCAGCGACACCAAGCCCAAAATAAAAACTGACGGGGCGCCCGATAGTTTCGTGCAGTGTTTGACGCGGGTTGAGTGCCACATCAGGAATCTGATAGACCAGTTGAATTATCCGCTTGAGGTCTTTGCTGCGCTCGGCCAGGCTCTTGGGCAAAGGCTGCCCCTTGAAGGTAATGGAGCCTGCCGTAGGAGGCAGAAGTCCGGTAATGATTCGCGCGAGCGTGGACTTGCCCGAGCCAGACTCACCAACCACCGCCACGGTTTCACCCTTGCGCACATCCAGACTGACATCCGTAACGACTTTGAAGGTGCCGTACGAGGCGTCGATATGTTCCACATTCAAAATAGTGTCTGGCTTGACCGACGACTGCACCGCACGTTCACTGGCGGCAGCACCTCGTCCGGCGACCAGACGCGCAGAATATTCCTGTGTGGGGGCTTGAAGCA
>JAABRC010000343.1 GCA_011391115.1 Candidatus Egaibacter danicus
AAAACATCGGGGACTGACGAACATCCTGTTGTCTGGCAATGCGTCAGTGCAGGCCGAACTGGACAAAATCCGCACCGACTTGATACAGGCCAGCGCGGGAACTCTCACAGCCATCAAAGCGAGCCGTTCATTTGACCAGACACCTCAGTGGCAGGCCCTGGAGACTCGCCTGAAGCGCCTTGCTGCGGACACCCAGGGAGCTACAGTAGCGGATAGTTTCAAGCTGCACAGTGAACTGGTGCGTGACTTGCGCCAATGGGTTTATACGTTGGGTGATGTGTCGGGTTTGCTGTACGACTCTGAGCCCGTGGCCTATCTGCTGATGGACATGGTGGTGTCCCGCACCATCCCCTGGTCCGAGCAACTCGGCCAGCTCCTGGGTGCAGGCGCAGGCCTGCTGGCCAAAGCACAGGCTGAACCCGCCGGCGAGGCTGCCACGCGCATCCGCCTGGTCCAAATCACTGAGACCTTGAATGACCTGCGTTTTGCGCAGGAGGTGCTCAAGCGAAATGGGGAGTCAGGTCTGGGCATGGAAGCAGCCCTTGAGGCGTCTGATCGATTCGCAAGCCAGGCGGCTGACGCTTTTTCTGGTACCAGTACCCAGCCGCGCGACGCTTCGTCGTATTTTGCAGCGGGTACCCATGCCATTGAAGCCATTTTGGTTGCGCAAACCCGAATGACCGAGCGGCTGGATCAGCGTTTGAAGAACCGGGAAAATGCACTGACCCTGCAGCGCAACGGGCTGATTGCCGCTGCCGTGTTGGGCCTGCTGGTGTTGCTGTACCTGCTCACCACCTTCTTCAAGGCTTTTTCGATCGACCTGAAGCGACTGAGCTTCGCAATGGAACAACTGGCTGCAGGCAACCTGCGGGTGGCAGGGTCGGTTCGCAGCAAGGATGAGATTGGTGATCTGGCGGACATTCTCAAACGCATGATCGGAAACATATCCGCCATGGTGGCTGCTGTGGGGAGCGACGCTGCCCTGGTCGCACACGCAGGCCACGAACTCAGTATTGGCAACCGCGATCTGGCTGACCGGACCGAGCAGCAGGCCGCCAATCTGGAGCAAACTGCTGCCAGCGTGCAGGAACTGGCCTCCACCGTCGAGAGAAACGCACAGACAGCCAGTGACGTGGACCGACAGACCCTGAGCGTTCGCGGCATTGCCGAGGCGGGCGCGCAATCCATGCAGGCTTCCATCCAGTCGATTGAAGCCATTCAGGCCGGTGCGCGCCGCATGAACGAAATCATCGGTGTCATTGATGGACTGGCTTTCCAGACCAACATACTGGCTCTGAATGCAGCGGTGGAAGCCGCCCGGGCCGGCGAACAGGGGCGTGGCTTTGCCGTGGTGGCCAGCGAGGTACGTTCTCTGGCGCAGCGCTCAGCCGCAAGCGCACGCGAAATTCGCGACCTGATTCAGACGTCTTCAATGCAGGTGGAGACCAGCGTGGCGCAGATCAGGGGTGCGGGTGAAGGTATTGCCCGCATTGTGTCTGGCATCCGCGAGGTGTCAGACAGTATTTCCCAGATTTCCAGAGCCAGTACCGAGCAGAGCACCGGACTTTCCGAGGTGTCATCGGCCGTGGCCCAACTCGACGAGATCACGCAGCGTAACGCCCAGATGGTGGAACGCGCGGTGGCTCAGTCCAACGACCTGGAGAACCAGGCCGGCTCGCTCTCTGCCGCGATCGGTAATTTCAGGCTACAGCAGGGCGTAGCGCTGGAAGCGGTTGCGCTGGTAGAGCGCGCCGCCGCCTATCGAACGCAATGCGGCTCCCGCGAAGCCTTCCTGCGTGGCTTGACGGTCAAGGAAAACAACTTTCATGACCGCGACATGTACGTGTTCGTGCTGGATGGCAACGGCACCTACCTGGCGTTTGGGGGTAACCCCGCCAAGGTCGGCACGCGGGTACAGGACGTTCCAGGTATAGATGGCGACGGTTTGACACGTGCCATTGTGAATCAGGCTTCGCAAGGGCCTGGTTGGGTTGAATACAACATCACAAACCCGGTATCGGGCAAGGTCCAGACCAAGATGTCATTTGTGCAGCAGGTGGATGACACCTTTATGGGCTGTGGCGTTTACAAGAATCTTGTGGTTGCCTAAGTCGGCGTGTCAGGGGGCAGGGGGCCAGCTGCCGCTTTCGCTCTGGCGCGTGCCAGAGCTGCTTCGATTACCGCCCGCTTTTTGTCCAGCACCACGGGGTTGGTGTGCTGTGAATGACTGGCCAGATCGGCCAGCTTCATTTTGGCCTTTGCTTCAAGCCTTTTGGCATTCTCACCCTCGTCCCTGTTGCGTCGGTAGCTACTGAATTCATAGCGATCACGGGCTTGATCCGCCAGCGCCTGCGGCCAGGCTGCCCACGCGGTGGCCTCACCGGTGACATTCTCCAGCGAAATGCAATCCACCGGGCACGCCGGTACGCACAATTCACACCCTGTGCAATACGACTCGATAACCGTGTGCATCAACTTGTTGGTGCCCAGTATGGCGTCGGTGGGACAGGCCTTGATGCAGAGCGTACAGCCGATGCACCAGGCCTCGTCAATCACCGCAACCGTTCTGGGGCCTTCCAGCCCATTGGCCGGGTTCAGGGGGGTGACGCGCTGACCGGTGAGCGCAGCCAGGCGCCGTATGCCTTCGGCGCCGCCCGGTGGGCACTGGTTGATGGGAACTCGCCCGGTGGCTATGGCCTGGGCATAGGCCGCGCAGTCAGGATAACCACAACGTGTGCACTGGGTCTGGGGCAGTGCCGCCAGAATCCGGGCGACGAGTTCAGGCATGGCTCATGGGTCTGGCCAACCGGTTATTTCTTGCGGGCAACCTTTGTTGCTACCGGCTTCATGACAGGTTTGGATGCAGGTTTGGCCACTGCTTTTACGACTGGTTTTGCTGCAGTTTTCGTAGCGGCTCGCGCAGATTTGACGGGGACTGAAGCCACTTTTGGCTTTGACACTGGTGACCCTTTGGTCGTGGAGGCCGGTTGATGAGCGAGGATGAACGCCTTGACCTTCGGGTAAACCATTTCGCGCCACCGGCGGCCGGAGAAGATGCCGTAGTGACCGGCGCCTTTGACTTCCAGGTGGTGCTGCTGCGTGTTGGTGACGCCACTGCAAATGTCATGCACGGCAGCAGTCTGGCCAGAGCCGGAAATATCGTCCAGTTCACCCTCCACAGAAAACAGGGCAGTGGTCTTGATGTCTTGCGGACGCACGCGCTCGATCCTGCCGTCCACGCCCTTGACATCCCAGGTGCCATTGACGAGCGCAAAGTCCTGGAAAACAACCCGGATGGTTTCCAGGTAGTAATCGGCATCCATGTC
>JAABRC010000344.1 GCA_011391115.1 Candidatus Egaibacter danicus
GTAGTGCTGGTGGAAGGTGACAACAGGCTCTTCAACCAGTATGGCGTGATGCTGGTGAACCCGGCCAAACACCCGCAAGTCAAAGTGACTGAGGGGCAAAAATTTGTGGACTGGATCGTGTCAGCGCCAGGGCAGGCCGCGATTGCCGGCTACAAGATTGGTGGCGAGCAACTGTTTTTCCCGAACGCAACCAAATAAAGAACGGATGGTCCCCAAGTGCAGGGCGGGCGGGTCAAACCCAGCCGGCCTTGCGGAACTTGCGGTACAGCAGGGCACATGAGATGACGATGGTGCCCAGCGCCAGCGGGTAACCATAGGCCCATTTCAGCTCGGGCATGTGCTCAAAGTTCATGCCCCACAGGCCTGCGAAGGCCGTACACACCGCAAAAATACTGGCCCACGCGGCCAGGCGTTTGGTGATTTCACTCTCTTCAATCGTCGCCATCGCCAGATTCACCTGAATGGCAGTAGCAATCGTGTCGCGGATGGTGTCGATCAGCGAGTTGATGCGCGAGAGATGATCGGCCACGTCGCGGAAATAGTCCTGCACGCCCGAGCACATTTGCGGAACCCGGCCACCGTGCAACTTGCTCACGCCTTCCAGCAAAGGCGCAACCGCATGTTTGAGCACCATGACGCGGCGCTTGAGCTCATACAGCCGCTCGATGTTCAACCGGGCCGTTCCCTTGGTAAAAATGTCCTCTTCAATGTCTTCCAGCTCGGATTCAAACTTGTCCAGGATGGGGAAGTAGCGGTCTACCACCGCATCCATCAGCGCGTAGAGAACAAAGCCGGAGCCATGTTTGAGCAGCTCGGGCTCGCGTTCGCAGCGCTCGCGCACACCCAGAAAACCGTGCTGGCTGCGGTTGCGCACGGACAGCACATAGTTGCGGCCGGTGAACACGTTCACCTCACCCACACTGAGTTCTTTCAGGTTGCCTGGAACCGGCTCCACCAGGTGCAACACGGTGAACAGTGAAGCGCCGTACTCTTCAATTTTTGGGCGCTGATGACCGTGATGGGCGTCTTCGACGGCCAGCTCATGCAGGCCGAACTCCTGCTGCATTTCTTCCAGTTCGGCAGGCGTTGCGTCCTGAAGCGCCACCCACACAAAGGTGTCGTCGCGCGAAATATGGTCGCTGATGTGGTCGACTTCAATGTCAGCCAGTTTTTTGCCGTCTTGGTACGCTACGCAGTTGATCAGCATCCAGCCCCCTGAAAAGGAGGTGGTTCAGTGCTGAGTGGCCAACCGCTTCGTGCGGGCCCGGATGTTCAACGCCTCAACCACCAGGGAAAACAACATGGCAGTGTAAACGTAGCCTTTGGGGACATGCACGTCAAATGCTTCCGCGATCAATAACGTGCCGACCATGGTCAGGAAGGTCAATGCCAGTACCTTGATGGATGGATGCCGGTCTACAAAATCGCCAATGGGTTTGGCTGCAAACATCATCACGGCTACCGAGGCTATGACGGCAGCCACCATCACGCTGATGTTGTCCACCATGCCAACGGCTGTAATCACTGAATCCAGCGAAAACACAATGTCAACGATGCCGATCTGTACGATGGTTCCCCAGAACAGGGTGGTGCCAGTCCTGACTTTTTCCACGCCGGAGCTCACTTCCTTGGTCTGATGGGCTTCCACTTCCAGAAAAATCTCGTGTGTGGCTTTGTAAAGAAGGAAAAGCCCACCGCCCAGCAGGATGAGGTCCCGGCCACTGATTTCCTGGCCAAACACGGAAAACAGCGGGCTGGTGAGCGTCATTACCCAGGAAAGGCTGAACAGCAGCGCAATGCGCGAGAACATCGCAAAGCCCAGCCCCAGGCGGCGGGCTATATCCCGCTTCTCGGGTGGCAGGCGGCCCACCAGAATGCTGATGAAGATGATGTTGTCGATGCCCAGCACGATTTCCAGTGCGGCAAGCATGAAAAACGCGATCCAGATGTTGGGGTCCAGCAGAAAGTCCATAGGGCACTCAATCGATCATGAAACCCTGCAGTTTACGGGAGAGCTCGCGACCAGCAGCCCGCGAGCTACGGGTATCCACAGCCCGCTAAAGGCTTATTGGTGAATGGTGTGACCAGTCAATGGCCAGTCTCTGATGGGCCCTCGCTAGAATCGACCAATCCCGTCCATGTATCACAGTACCTGCCTATTTTCAAACACCCCGGCTTTGCCCTCGAAATGCTTGAACGACTAGCTACCTCATGGCTTTTGATGGTCGTTCTTTGGGCGTCTCCCGGCGCGGCATTGCGTGCCCAACCCACTCCACCCATTCCTACCATCGCTGCTGCCGCTGACCTGAAATTTGCCATTGAAGAACTGGCTGATCAGTTCGAGCGTGAAACCGGTCACAGGCTGCGACTGGTGTTTGGCTCTTCAGGTACTTTCTATTCCCAGATTCTGCAAGGCGCACCTTTTCACCTGTATATGTCTGCCGACGAAGCTTTTGTCTTCAAACTGGCAGATGCGGGGCGCACGACGGATCGGGGCCGGCTCTATGCCCGAGGGCGCATTGGCATCATGGTGCCGGCAGGCTCACCACTGCTGGCAGACGGCGACCTGAAGGATCTGGCGCGGGCTTTGAAGGATGGGCGATTGCAGAAGTTTGCTATAGCCAACCCCGAGCATGCACCGTATGGGAAGAGATCAGAGGAGGCACTGCGGCACGTCGGTTTGTGGGGGGGTATCCAGCCCCACCTGGTGATGGGAGAGAACATCGCCCAGGCGGCGCAATTTGCAACCTCGGGTTCCGCGCAGGGCGGCATCATTGCACTGTCTCTGGCTAAAGCACCTGCTGTGGCAAAACTTGGAAAGTTCGCTCTGATTCCGGAAGCGTTGCATCAACCATTGATGCAACGCATGGTATTGCTCAAAGGCGCACCGCCTCCGGCGCGTGCTTTTTACGACTACCTGAGTACAGCGCCGGCGCGGGCCATTCTGGTTCGCTACGGTTTCGCTCTGCCTGGGGATTGAATCAGGCGCTGCAACCATGGACTGGCAAGCCCTTTTCCTGTCTCTGCGGCTGGCGGCTGTCACGCTGGCCTTGCTGTTGCCTCTGGGGGTGTGGCTCGGGCGTTCGCTGGCCTATGCCAACTTCTCTGGCAAGGCCTGGGTGGAGGCACTTATCGTGCTGCCACTTGTGCTTCCACCCACCGTGCTGGGCTACTACCTGCTGGTGACGCTGGGTGGCGCATCGCCGGTTGGCCGCTGGGCAAATGAAGCGCTCGGCATTCATCTGACTTTCAATTTCGCTGGTCTGGTGGTGGCCTCGCTGGTATTCAACGTTCCCTTTATGGTTCAACCCGTGCAGCGT
>JAABRC010000345.1 GCA_011391115.1 Candidatus Egaibacter danicus
GCCACTGAATTTCTCGGCAAAGAACTGAAAGCCTTTGAGCTGACTGACACCGACCGGGCCAAGCAGACCGGTTTGCGCATCAATGCGGACCATTTTGACAGTCTCGCCTTTTTGGGCGAACGCTGCACCGGCACACACAAAAGCCGCTGTTGCTGCAACTAATTTCATTGCACACTTCATTTGACAAACTCCTTGAAACAGACTGGGGAAAGGGTACAAGAATTTGTGCACTGCAACGCTAGGGGCAATCCCTAGCCGCTATCACCAAGGTGACTGCTGCCAGAGGTTTGTTACGCACCAGTTTGGGACTTTCAGACCCCGGGCAACTTGTAGTCTTTCAGCATTTCGCGCAGCCTGGTTTTTTGCATCTTGCCCGTGCCTCCCAACGGAATGGCGTCCACAAACACGACGTCATCAGGAATCTGCCATTTCGCGGTCTTGCCTTCGTAAAAGGCAATCAATTCATCACGTGTCACTTCAGCACCCGGTTTTTTAACCACCGCGATGATCGGGCGCTCATCCCATTTGGGGTGCTTCATGCCAATGCATGCGGCCATGGCCACTGCCGGATGCGCCATCGCGACATTTTCCACGTCGATGGAGCTGATCCACTCGCCGCCCGACTTGATGACGTCCTTGCTGCGGTCAGTGATCTGCATGTAGCCATCTGCGTCGATCGTGGCCACATCACCAGTCGGGAACCAGCCGTCCACGAGTGGAGAGCCCCCCTCACCCTTGAAGTACTCGCTGATGATCCACGGCCCTTTCACCAGCAGATCGCCATAGGCTTTGCCGTCCCATGGAAGCTCCTTGCCGTCACTGTCAACGATCTTCATGTCCACACCGAAAATGCCCCGACCCTGCTTGAGCCGGACCTTCATTTTTTCTTCCGGAGAAATCGGCAGGTGCTTGTTCTTGAGGGTGCATACGGTGCCCAGCGGCGACATCTCCGTCATGCCCCAGGCGTGCAGCACTTCCACGCCATACACGTCGTTGAAAGCGGTGATCATGGCGGGCGGGCAGGCTGAGCCGCCAATCACCGTGCGCTTCAGTGTGCTGAACTTCAAGCCACCGGCCTGCATGTGCCCCAGCATCATCTGCCACACGGTCGGCACGCCGGCTGCAAAGGTTACTTTTTCACTTTCGATCAATTCAAAGATGGATTTACCGTCCATTGCCGGGCCCGGAAACACCAGTTTGGCGCCCGTCATGGCAGCCGAATACGGCAAACCCCAGGCATTGACGTGAAACATCGGCACCACGGGCAGCAGGGAGTCACGGGCGCTCATGCTCAAGGCGTCAGGCAGAGCTCCCGCGAAGGCATGCAGCATGGTCGAGCGGTGGCTGTAGAGTGCGCCTTTGGGGTTACCCGTGGTGCCGCTGGTGTAGCACATGCTGGACGCCGAATTTTCATCAAACTGCGGCCAGTCGTAGGTGGAAGCCTGCGCGGCGATCCAGGCTTCATAACTCACCAGACCGGGAATGCCGCTGTCTGCGGGCAATTTGTCGGCATCACACAGCGCCACATAGTGTTTGATGGTGGGACATTTGCCGTGGATGGCTTTGACGATGGGCAAAAACGTCATGTCAAAACATAGCACGGTATCTTCAGCATGGTTGGCAATCCAGCTGATCTGCTCAGGGTGCAGGCGCGGGTTCAGCGTGTGAAGAACACGCCCGGATCCGCTCACGCCAAAATACAGCTCCAGATGGCGGTAGCCGTTCCAGGCCAGCGTGGCAACCCGGTCGCTGAATGCCAGCTTCAGGCCATCCAGCGCGTTGGCCACTTGACGCGAACGGGCGGCAATGGCCTTGTAAGTGGTACGGTGAATGTCACCCTCCACCCGCCGCGACACGATTTCGCCCTCGCCATGATGGCGATCAGCGAACTCGATCAGGGACGAGAGCAGTAACTGTTGGTTTTGCATCAGGCCTAGCATGGGTGTCTCCAGTTGGTATTTGTGTTCACAGCGAAGTCTAGTATCCCGCAATCAGACAGCGACCTACACCCGTGATTGCCCTCAAATTTTCCGGAATTTGTCAGGTGCAGGACAATTCGTCCATGGACACACGAGTTACCCCCCGAATGCGCTGGCGCAACAGTTTTGCGGGCTTGGGCGAGGCGTTTTTCACACGCCTGCAACCCACGGCGCTGCCAGATCCTTATTGGGTAGGGACCAGCCGCTCAGTTGCGGCCGAACTCGGACTGGATGACCTCGCTCTCGAATCAGCGGACGCACTGGCTGCGTTCACTGGCAATGTGCTTTTACCCGGGTCCGAGCCACTGGCCAGCGTCTACAGCGGCCACCAGTTTGGGCAATGGGCGGGCCAGTTGGGCGACGGGCGCGCCATTTTGCTGGGTGAAGTTGAGAACGGGCGTGATCAGACTTTTGAGTTGCAGCTCAAAGGTGCCGGCCTCACACCCTACTCCCGCATGGGCGATGGGCGTGCCGTGCTGCGCAGCTCCATCCGCGAGTTTTTGTGCTCCGAAGCCATGCAGGGCCTGGGTATCCCTACCACCCGCGCGTTGTGTGTGACGGGTTCAGACGAGGAGGTGTACCGCGAATCCGTTGAAACCGCCGCCGTGGTGACCCGGGCGGCCCCCAGCTTTGTGCGCTTTGGTCATTTTGAGCACTTCTCTTATAACGACCAGCATGAACAGCTGAAGGCGCTGGCCAACTACGTCATTGACCGGTTTTACCCGGAATGCCGCACCACAGACCGGTTTGCCAGCAACCCCTACGCCGCGTTTCTGGAGGCCGTGAGCGAGCGTACAGCCGCGATGGTGGCGCAGTGGCAGGCCGTGGGGTTTTGCCATGGCGTGATGAACACTGACAACATGAGCATTCTGGGCCTGACCATCGACTACGGCCCGTTCCAGTTTCTGGACGCCTACAACCCCGGCCACATCTGCAACCACTCCGACACACAGGGCCGCTATGCCTACAACAAGCAACCCAACATCGCCTACTGGAACCTGTTTTGCCTGGGCCAGGCACTGCTGCCGCTGATTGGCGAGCAGGAACTGGCGCTGGCCGCGCTGGAGTCTTACAAGACTGTGTTTCCGGCCGAGCTGGAGCGCCGTCTGGGTGCCAAACTGGGCCTGTCAGAAGCGCGCCCGGAGGGCAAGGCGCTGATCGAAGGCATCCTCAAACTGCTCGTCCAGGACAAGGTGGACTTCACCATCTTCTGGCGCACCTTGAGCCAGTGGGTGGCCTCAGACCAACGGGTGGACGACGTTGCCGCTCTGGCCCCGGTACGTGATCTGTTCATTGACCGCTCCGCTTTCGATACCTGGTTGCTACAATATTCAGAGCT
>JAABRC010000346.1 GCA_011391115.1 Candidatus Egaibacter danicus
AACGCCATGCCATTGGGTGTGATCAATCCGTCAATTTTGGCTTCGCTCAAACCGGCTTCATCCAGACAGAAAACGCTGCCCACCTGAGCCGCGCGCGCCATGTCCATACACATCGTGCTGACCCAGAACCTTCCTTGACGGTCACAGCGGCCATCATTGAAGCGCATATTCGGCCGGGGATGCGTAATGCCAGCGAGCAATTTGACTTTGACCTGCGGCGGCGCCATGAATTCGACGAGGAAAACGCCAGTCTCCATTGCAGCCACTACACCGCCTGCGGGCCCGAGCCGGTCAGTGAGCGCTATGCAGCCCACACGCTCTGGCGTATCCCAGGTTTTCTGGATCCTGGTGCCCCAGTCATATCGATGGATGTGGCGGCCTTCAATATCAATCCAGTACAGAGCCTGCTCGGCAACAGACCATACCGGAGACTCTCCCACTCGATCGCGGGAACTGGACAGCACTCTGGCTTCAGCCATGGCGACTATTCAAACGGGCCGGTACGCACAAACGCACCACCCTGAAACTGCACCGCCGGATCACTCAGATCAGGCATGGGGGTGCGGGCATAGACGGCTTCCCGATACACGTCCGAGCTATCCTGCGGCACATACCCAACGTGACGAGCCCGTGAGTTGTCCCACCAGGTGACTGCATTGTTGGACATGCCAAAAATGATGGTGTGCGCCAAGACAGGTGTCGTCAAGCAGGCGGTGATGAGCCGATGCAGATCATCAAAACTCAACCAGGTGGCCAGCATGCGCCGGTCACGAGGCTCCGGAAAGGACGAGCCAATGCGCACACAGGCGGTCTCGATTCCATAACGATCAAAGTACATGCGTGAAATGTCTTCGCCGAAAGCCTTGCTTAGACCATACAGCCCATCCGGACGGGCCGGCTTGTCAGTCGTGATCGTTTCCGACTGCCTGTAGAAGCCGGTGACGTGGTTGGAACTGGCAAACACGACCCGCTTGACGCCCTGTTTGCGTGCGCTCTCATATAAGTTGTAGACGCCGATGATGTTGGCCTGCAGGATGGGCGCAAACGGGGACTCCGTTGACACCCCGCCGAAATGCACTACAGCATCCACCCCCTGCATCATGCTGTGCACAGCGTCGGCATCGGACAGGTCCGCCAACACAACCTCCTCGAGATCACCCGCCGGGCCGAATTCCGCGCGATCAGACAGGCGCAGCACATTGCAGTTGGCTTTGAGCCGATCACGCAAAGCCTTGCCCAAGTTGCCTGCTGCGCCGGTCATCAGGATCCGGTTGTGAACATTGATCGTCATATAGGGACTTAAAAAGCTGAGGGGTCAATTGCCAGGTCAGATTCTTTGACGACTAGACATTTCAGATAAGTTTGCTACAGTGAGCACTGATCCGCATGTCAGTCATACGTTGTCTGATGACTTGGAATTTTAAAGCCACACCTTTGCCTGTCAAGTTTTTTTTGATGAGCCCCATGCAAAACCCTAGCCTTCAGCCTTCCGGTCAACCTGGCATCCTGGCCGAAGAATCAGGTCGCCCTCGCCGCTCGCGGGGTCTGGTCAGTGAAATCGTGGAAGGGCTTGGCAACAATATCCGCGAAGGTGTACTCAAACGCGGCGACAAACTGCCTACCGAAGCGGAAATCATGACCCGGTTTGACGTCAGCCGCACGGTTGTCCGGGAGGCGCTCTCCAAACTGCAGGCGTCCGGCCTGGTAGAGACGCGCCATGGCGTCGGCACTTTTGTCATTGAGCCTGCGCAAGGTGGCAATTTCAAAATCGCCGCTCAGGACCTATCCACCGTCGCTGACGTGATCTCGGTTCTGGAACTGCGCATCAGCCTGGAAACTGAAGCCGCCGGGCTGGCAGCGCAGAGGCGAACACAGGCCAATCTGGACGCCATGCAAGCGGCCCTTCGTGCGTTCCAGGACTCGATTGACCACGATTCGGATGCCGTTCCACCTGATTTCCAGTTCCACATGGAAGTAGCGCGCGCTACAGGCAACCAGCATTTTTCCGACCTGATGACTTACCTGGGCACCATGATCATTCCGCGTACCCGGGTCAACACCCCACAGCGCGCACCTGAGGGCCGTCTGGTGTATTTACAGCGCGTCAATAGTGAGCACGAAAGTATTTTTGTTGCAATCCGCAACCAGGACGCAGAAGCTGCCCGTGCAGCCATGCGTACGCACTTGTCAAACAGCCGGGAACGCTTGCGCAAGACCCAGATCACCGAGTCACCGCCAGTCAAATAGTGCGGCCGCTTTCTTGTGCCGGCTTCATCAGAGCCTGCTGGCAATCTCAAGACTTGCATCAAGTTGTATGATGACTGATGAATACCAACCTTCAAACCGAAGTTATGCCTGATTCGAATCCTTCCAACAGCCCCGTCATCACACAGATGCGGGTTATTCCTGTCGCCGGCCAGGACGGCATGTTGCTCAACCTGAGCGGCGCACACGGCCCCTTTTTCACGCGCAACCTGGTCATCCTGACCGACAGCACGGGCAACACCGGCGTCGGTGAAGTCCCCGGCGGCGAAAAAATCCGGCAGACACTGGAAGATGCACGCGAGTTGATCATCGGCCAACACTTGGGCGCCTGGAACCACGTGCTCAACACCCTGCGCGTGAAGTTTGCGGAACGCGACAGCGGCGGGCGTGGCAACCAGACCTTTGATTTGCGGGTGGCCATTCACGCCGTCACCGCCGTGGAAAGCGCCCTGCTGGATTTGTTGGGCCAGTTTCTGAATGTGCCGGTCGCAGCCCTGCTGGGTGACGGCCAGCAGCGCGCCAGTGTCGCCGTGCTGGGTTATCTGTTTTACGTGGGTGACCGTAACAAGACAAACCTGCCCTATCGTTCGGAACCCGATGTGGCCGACGACTGGCTGCGCCTGCGCCACGAACCCGCGATGGATGCGAAGTCGATCGTGCGTCTGGCAGAAGCCACTTATCAACGCTACGGCTTCAAGGACTTCAAACTCAAAGGCGGTGTACTCAGTGGCGACGAGGAAATGGAAGCCATTGTGGCGCTGCACGAGCGTTTCCCCGATGCACGCATCACGCTGGACCCCAACGGCGGCTGGTTGCTGAAAGACGCCGTTCGTCTGTGTCGCGACAAACACGCCGTGATGGCTTATGCCGAAGACCCGTGTGGCGCAGAAGGCGTGTTTTCGGGCCGCGAAGTGATGGCGGAATTCCGCCGCGCCACCGGCTTGCTGACCGCGACCAACATGATTGCCACCGACTGGCGCGAGATGGCCCATTCCATCCAGCTGCAGTCGGTTGACATTCCGCTGGCCGACCCGCATTTCTGGACGCTGCAG
>JAABRC010000347.1 GCA_011391115.1 Candidatus Egaibacter danicus
GACCCTTTTCTATGGTTTTGCCACCTACGGCAACGCAGGATTCATGCGCGAGCAGGTATGCAAACACATGTGCCCTTATGCGCGCTTTCAGAGCGCCATGTTCGACAAGGACACGCTCATTGTGACCTACGACACCGAGCGGGGTGAACCACGTGGTGGACGCTCCAGAAAGGCTGATCCCAAGGCACTGAACCTGGGGGCTTGCGTCGATTGCAGTCTCTGTGTGCAGGTCTGCCCTACCGGCATCGACATTCGAAAAGGCCTCCAGTACGAGTGCATCGGCTGCGGCGCCTGCGCCGATGTCTGCGACACCGTGATGGAAAAAGTGGGGTACGCCAAAGGGCTGGTGAAGTATTCAACCCAGAATGCCATGAGCGAGCACTGGACTCGTTCGCAAACGCTGCGCCATGTATTTCGCCCACGTGTGTTGGTTTACACGGCCATCCTGGGGGCAGTGGTCATGGCCATGCTGGTGAGTCTGACTCTTCGCACGCCCTTCAAGGTGGACGTGGTGCGTGACCGTGGTTCCCTGGCTCGCATCGCAGCTGGTGGGCGAATTGAAAATGTCTATCGTCTCCAGATCATGAACGCATCTGAATCCGCTCAGCGTTTCCGCATCACTGCCGAGGGGTTGCCCGGGCTGGCGGTCGTGTCTGACGAAGATGTTGTGATCGTTGAATCCACGCAAGCCCGCTGGGTGGCCGTTCGCGTGCAGGCCCCGTATGAAGCCGCCAAGCCAGGATCACACACCATTCATTTTGATATTGCAGCCATTGATTCGACGGACAAGGTATCCGAAAAATCTGTGTTCATTGTTCCCCGTTAAGGATTGGTTATGTCACAAGCCACAAATACTTCCCCGCAGCCCTGGTGGCATTTTGGACACGTCTGGCTGGTGATTGCAGGCCCGGCTGTTGTGGTAGTGGCCAGCTTTGTTACGCTCTATTTTGCTATGTCGGGCAAAGATCCCGTGCTGGACGAAGACTACTACCGCAAGGGCGTTGAGATCAACAAAACGCTGGCTGAAAATCCGGCAAGCCTGGCACCAGCCATGCAGGGTCGTAACCATGCTGCCACGGGCGGCAAGCCTGAGCCGAAAGCGCCCTGAATTTCAGGTACGTGAAACCCAAACGAGGCAAACATGCTGCAACAACGACTGATGTGGATTGTCTGGCCTGCATTTTTGATGGCTGGGGTCATCGAAATGCTGGTTTTTGCCATGGTTGACCCGCAAGACCTGCACTGGTTCGGGCATCCTCTGGAAATATCCCGCCAAGGTGTTTACACGCTGGCGTTCTTTGTTTTCTGGCTAATCACGTCAATTAGCGGTGGTTTGACCACCTTGCTGTCCATGTCGCCATTTGAAGTGAACCGCTGCCCCTTGCCGGAAGATGGTCGTCCGGACGGTTGTCCCAAGCAGGGTTCTTGCTGAGGTCTAGTTACAGACCTTTGGGTTGACGATGTCTTTGAGGGAGTCCGTGTTCAGTATGCGTACGTGCCGCTGCTTGACCTCCACGATGCCATCTTCCACAAACTTGGAGAAGGTGCGGCTGACGGTTTCCAGCTTCAAACCCAGATAACTTCCAATTTCTTCCCGCGTCATGCGAAGAATCAGTTCGGATTGGGAGAAGCCCCGGGCATGCAGGCGCTGTACCAGATTCAGTAGAAATGCTGCCAGGCGCTCCTCGGCCCGCATGCTGCCCAGCAACAGCATGACGCCGTTTTCACGCACAATCTCCCGACTCATGATCTTGTGCACATGGCGTTGCAGGGCGTTGACCTCCCTAGACAATTCCTCAATGCGGTCAAACGGCATGATGCACACCTCGGCATCTTCCAGCGCTATGGCGTCGCAGGTATGGTGGTCGTTCACAATGCCATCCAGCCCCATGACCTCACCTGCCATCTGGAAACCGGTCACCTGGTCCCGGCCGTCTTCTGAGGCCACGCAAGTCTTGAAAAAACCGGTCCGGATCGCATAGAGGCTGGTAAATTTCTCGCCATTTCGAAATAGCAGACTGCCCCGTTTGATCTTGCGCCGGCTGGCGACCACATCTTCAATGCGGTCCAGTTCTTCGGTTGTAAGCCCGAGGGGCATGCACAGTTCACGCAGGTTGCAGTTGGAACATGCAACCTTGATGGCGTGTGCGCTCATGCCAGCGTCAGCTTTGACGGGAATCGCCGCCAGCGCTTCAGCGCCAGGATGAGATTTGGTATCTGGTTCCATCATGTGATTCCCTTTGTTCGGCCCGGACTCCAGTTTACCCACTTCGACGGGGTTTTGACTCAGATCAAAAGTCTGACTGGAGAATTACGGCACAGTCAGCACGTCTGTATTGGAGTGTTCATGAGCGCTGATGCCGCCCCTGTTTCGAGTGATTTATTGCGTCGTTATGACGTGGCTGGGCCGCGTTACACGTCTTACCCCACTGCCGACCGGTTTGTGGAGGCCTTTGGAGCGGACGAATATGCACAGGCACTGACTCAACGGCGAAGCGGAGCTGCTGCCATGGCGTTGCCGCTGTCCCTTTATGTGCATATCCCGTTTTGCGAGTCGCTGTGTTACTACTGCGCCTGTAACAAAATCATTACCAAGCACCATGATCGCGCGACCCCCTATTTGCGCTACCTCAGTCGTGAGGTTGATCTGCATGTCGAGCGGATCGGCTTGGGCCAGACCATCAGCCAGTTGCACTTTGGCGGCGGCAGCCCCACATTTCTGAGTGACGACGAGTTGCGCGAACTCATGGGCATGTTGCGCCGGAATTTTACTTTTGCGCCCGGCGGTGAATATTCCATTGAGGTAGATCCCCGAACGGTGGACGCGTCACGCCTGGACACACTGGCCGAGTTGGGTTTTAACCGGCTCAGCTTTGGTGTGCAGGATTTTGACCCGGCGGTCCAGAAAGCGGTTCATCGGGTGCAACCCGCTGAACAGGTGTTTGCCCTGGTTGAAGCTGCCCGCGCGCGCGGTTTTGAGTCCATCAACGTTGACCTGATCTATGGACTGCCGCAGCAGAGTCCGGAATCCTTTGATCGCACACTGGTGCAGGTGAACCAGTTGCGCCCGGACCGTATTGCCCTGTACGCCTACGCACACCTGCCCGAGCGATTCAAGCCGCAGCGCCGCATCAACACGGTTGAGCTGCCCAGTGGGGCTGCCAAGATTTCCATGTTGTCTCGCTCGTTGGCGGCCTTTATGGCAGCGGGCTATGTGTATGTAGGCATGGACCACTTTGCTTTGCCCGGTGACGCGCTGGCCGTTGCCAAGCGCCAGGGCCGTCTGCACCGAAATTTTCAGGGCTACAGTACGCA
>JAABRC010000348.1 GCA_011391115.1 Candidatus Egaibacter danicus
TTCTGGAAGATTACGTCAAAGCGCATCCGGTAACCGATGCCGAAATCCAGGCGGCGTATGATAAAGCCAAGACTGAAGCGGTTGGCCCGGAGTACTTGTCACGCCACATCCTTGTAAAAACCGAGGCGGAAGCTAAAAAGATCATTACGGACCTTGGCAAGAAAGCCAAGTTTGAAGATCTGGCCAGGAAGCTTTCGCAAGACCCGGGGTCAGCCAAGAATGGAGGGGCACTCGACTGGTCCGACCGCCGTGCATTCGTGAAGGAATTTTCCGACGCGATGGCCAGCCTGAAAAAAGGGGAAATCACGAAAACTCCCGTAAAGTCACAGTTCGGCTACCACATCATCCGCCTCGACGACACGCGCACGCCGAAGTTGCCGCCGCTGGACGCAGTTCGGGGAGAAATCATCAAGCAGTTGCAACAAGAACGCATTCGCGACGCCATCACGTCTGTTCGTGCCAGTGCGAAAATAGAATAGTTCGCTAATAATCAATACCAAGCGGGGCGATGCCCCGCCTTCATTTGACAGGGAGCCATCATGGCCAGCAAAGAACATAATCACCTGCAAGACGTTTTTCTCAACACCCTGCGCAAGGACCGTATTCCGGTCTCGGTGTTTCTCGTCAACGGCATCAAGCTGATGGGGCGGATTGAATCATTCGACCAGTTTGTGGTGCTGCTGAAAGGCCAGGATCAGGCCGCGCAAATGATTTTCAAGCATGCCATCTCGACCATCTCGCCTTCACGCGAAGTCGTCCTGCCGCATCGCGAACCCGAAGCTTAATAAGCGGCTTTACTCAACATGGGCGGCCAGTAGTCTGGCCGCCATTTGTGCGTCCACCAATACCACTGCCCCACCGCGATAGGCCTGCTTATGACGTGCGGGTATGGTTGCAAGGGTTTGCTTATCCTTGAGATACAGCACGGCATAGCCTTCGGGATGAGTATTAAGCCACTCATCCACTTCTGCTCCGTGCAACTCAGCCAGCGGGGCTTTCAATCTACCCAGGAACTGATATTGCGCATGGTAGGTCGCGATGTTGGCGACCGGCCGGCCTTCGTCCTGCACCTGTTTGATTGCCTGCGCCATCGGCTTGATGTCGTAGAGAGGCTCGATCGAATGCCAGGCTGCCCAAAACACGATGCCCATCATGCCCGCCCCCAACAGGGCCAGATTCACCACCGGCTTGACCCCTTGCCGGCCTGCCACGTAGCTGGCCAACGCCAACAGTAGCAACAACGCACCCGGCCACACTGGCGGCAGCACCGCAACCTGATCATGCAGTGCCGGGATTTGGCCGCTCGCTGCCAATATCAGCGCTCCACCCAGCAGGCCCGCCAACAAGGCAGGTACGCCCACGCGAAACGCCTCGCGATCTGCCAGCACGCGTACCAGCAACAGCGCAAAGGCTGGAAACAGCGGCACCAGATAATGCGGCTGCTTGCCACTGATAAAGGAAAACGCGATGAACACCGGGAGAATCCAGGCCAGGCAAAAACGTGTTCCACGGTCGAGGCCGCCACGCCAGTGATGCGCCAGTGCCCGCCACAGCCCGGGCCAGACAAACCACGGGAACAGCATCAGGGGCAACAGAGGCAGATACCACCAGGCCGGTCGTCGATGAGCGAAAGAATCGACCATGCGATCAGCCGTCTGCCCCCAGAAAATCGCGTTGCGGTAGGCTTCGCCACCTGCCATGCCAGCCGGCAGTGCCCAGGCCAGCGCGATGGCCGCGCCGAGCAGCACCGCCAGCAGCACGCCGCCAAACCAGCGGCCCCAGCGCATACGATCTTTCATGGGCTTTAGCCCATAGAAAGCCGGTGTCCCCTTGTGGGGCAGGCCAGGATTCCACCACAATGCCAGCACCGTAACCGGCAACAGGTTAAGCAAAATGACCGGCCCTTTGGTCAACACGCCCATGCCGATGGCGATACCCAGTATGACAAAACCACGCCGTTTGCCGCCGGCAGCGCTCAACACGCCATGCATGCCCAACAGCACCCAGAATGCCAGCATCACGTCGAACATCACCGAAGTGGAAAACACGATCCACAACAGCGAACTCACCAGCACCAGCGCTGCCTGCCCGCCCAGCCCTGCACGCTGCGGCCACAGGCGCCGTGCGAGCAAATAGGTGAGTAACAACGCACCCGTAGAAAACAACGGCATCACCAGACGTGGCCACCAGTCGTTGACGCCGAACACCGCCCAACCCGCATGGAACATCCAGAACATGAAGGGCGGCTTGTGACTGTAGGGCTCGCCATTCTTGAATGGCACCAGAAAATCACCGCGCAGCCACATTTCCCACGCCGCACTCACATAGCGGGTTTCATCGATAGGGGTGAGCGGGCGCGTCAGAATCGCCAGCGTGGCGAGCGCCACCACCAGCAACACACTTAACAGCAGCAGTTTGCGGCCAGAGGCGTCAGCGTGGGTTTGCAGGTTCATGGTTTGACGGCTCAATCTCATCCAGCGCGGCGTCGACCTGTTCGTCAAGACTCTGCCCATGCCGGAAGCGGCGATAAAGATAGGCGCCCAAAGCCCCCGATATCAGGAACAAACCGATGGCCAGGGCTAGTTTAAGTGTGGGGGCAATATGAACACCGCTGCCAACCAGCGCAAATACCAGCGTCTGAGGCAGGTAGCCCAGAAAGGTTCCGGAAAAGAAGTATGCGGGACGGATACTGGAAATACCCGCAGCCAGATTGGTCAGCAGGTTGCTGCCCACAGGCAGCAGGCGGATCAACACCGTCATGGAAAACGGATGGTCGTGAATGAATCGATCAAAGCGCCCGGCACGTTCGCCCAGCTTCGCTCGCAGCAAACCTTTGCCAAAGAAACGTGCGTAGACAAAACTCAGCATGCAGCCCAACAAGGCTGCCAAGGCAGCCAGCAACGTGCCCAGCCCCAAACCAAAAGCATCGCCGCTGAACGCATAACCACCCAGAAAGGCAATGATCTGGCGCGGCAACCCGATGGCAGTGAAAAGTCCGCCCATCAACAGAAACAACAACGCACCATTCACGCCGTGATTGCGTACCCGCGCATCAATCCAGGCCTCGTTGACGCTGTTGCCCAGATCGCTGGTTTTGAACAGATAGCCCAGCAATGCCAGGCTCAGCATCAGCGCCAGGCCTTTAAGGATGACGCGTGCTTTCATTTCGCGGACTGCATCCCGAATCGCCTACGTCGCAGACGTGAAATCAGTATTGCCACGCCCTAAAGGTCTGAGTCAGGCTCGATGACCGGCAAGCGCACGCGTCGCTGCA
Source organism: Candidatus Egaibacter danicus (assembly GCA_011391115.1). Next base: position 3,275 of record JAABRC010000348.1, read on the forward strand.
GCCAGGCCACACCAAACAGATCGACGATGCCAACC
>JAABRC010000349.1 GCA_011391115.1 Candidatus Egaibacter danicus
CCGCTGCCAAAGCTCGTATCCAGGCTTCCATTGGGGTTGTAACGGACGACGGTGAAGTCGTAGGAGTTGCCAGCGTAGCTGTACCCTGCCACCAGGATCTTGCCATCGGCCTGTACGGTGACACTTTTACCGATATCGGAAGACCCGATGCCAATGTCGGTCACCAGCTTGCCCGTTCCATTGAAACTGGTGTCTAGGGTACCGTTGGCGTTGTAGCGCGCGAGGGCGAAGTCGTCGGAACCGCCACTGCCGCTGTTGCTGTACCCAGCTACCAGGATTTTGCCGTCGGCCTGGACCGTGATGCTATAGGCGGCGTCTTCGGTCCCGCTACCGAAGTCGGTCACCACTTTGCCGGTGCCGACCACCGGCGCAAAGGTCGGGAAGTCGTTCACCGCCGTGACGGTCAAACTGGCCGTGTCACTGGCGGCGCTGAAGGCGCCCGTGCCGGGCGTGGTGACCACGTACTGCCCGGCCGCGCCGCTCGTTGTGTCCCAGGCCCGGAACGTGAGTGCGCTGGACAGCGTGCCGTTCAGGTCGCCGAAGGGCAGCAGGCGGATCAGGTTGGCCGGCCCCAGCAGCAGGCCGAGTGTGTTAGTGCTGCTGTTGAGCAGGGCAGCCTCGATAGTCAACCAGGTGGCGCCACCGTTCAGGCTGTATTGCCAGATGCCCAGGCTGGTATTCACCGCCTCAATGGCAATCGCCTCAATGGCGCCGCCAGGATCGGCATCGGTGATGGATCCGTTCACAACCAGGGCCGCCACCGTCATGCCGGCGGGGTTGGTAACGCCCTCCAGAACGGCGGAAACAACAGGGGTGAAGGAACTGTCGAGAACTGGAGCAGTCATGATGGCGCCACCTTGAGATTTGAAGAGGTATGGACGACTGGCTGGAATGCTTCCACCAGCCGCCCCGTCTTGCAGAACGGGTTTCGCGACTGGTTTGTCACTCCGGAAGTATTCACAGCTTACCCGGAGTTCTCAGACGGTGCCGAACCCTAAGGGCAAGGCCCCGTGGTTCGCAAAGGCCTCAAGCCCATCAATGATCACCCGAAGTTCCAAGGGGTCGATCGGAAAAATTCGTCACAACCCGGCGCAAGGCCCACATCATGCATCCGTGAATCTATTCACTTTCGCATGGCGCACGTGATGAGGGAGGTCTGCCCACGACCGACACTAGAAGTTCTCGGGAAGATAGCACCCGACCATCACATTTTGAACAGGCGCATCCGTCACTTGTCCTGAGCCATTCTCCACCGAACAGAACAGGTTCACCGGATTTTGCTGCACAGTCACGTTGTAATAGGAACCCGTAACCAGATTTGTCTCGAACACGAAGTTACTCGCGTTGGCCGGCACCGCCAAAGTTTCGGGCGTGGTCTGGCTTCCATTGGATAGGACAAGACCGGCAGAAGTGAGCCCCGAGACTTCACCTCCCAAGGTGTACTGGTTGGGGAAACAACTAACAGCCACAACATTATTGACTGCGGCACCGGTAACGGTTCCCGTCCCATTGGTCACGGTACATGTGCGTCCCTCAGGATTCGCCGTCACTATCACGGAATAAGTGCTGCCGATCGCGAGGGAATTCTTGAACAAGAACGTAGCCGAGCTAGCGGGGGGAATCGACAAGTTTTCGCCAGCGTTGGAGAGCACCAGGCCGCTCGCATTGCCCAGTCCGGAGACGCTACCGCCAAGTACATAGTCGCATGAGATCATGACATTGGTGACGGCAGCCTCCGCCATGACGCCCGCCCCATTGGTCACCACACAGTTCGATCCCGCAGGCTGACTGCGTACAACGACGCTATAGGTGGCGCCTTCCTTGACGGGCGTTGCAAAGGTAAATGTTGTTGCCCCGGCTGAAACGATCAAGGTTTCAGTGCCATTGCCCAGGGAAAGCCCGGCTCGCGAACCCAGGCCACTGATGCTCCCGCCCAAGCTGTAAATGGGATCGACCTTTGTTGCGCCATCCGCGCCTTTGGTGATCTGCAGACTCTCCAGGAGCTTGTCGTAGGGATCCACCAAGACAGCCCTGAAGGGGGTTTTCACCGGGTCGAAGCTGGCCAGATCGAGACCAGCAGCTGTGATCTGCGTGGACAAACCAGTTCTGAGTCGTGCAACTGCGTCCTCCAGCCATGTTGGATGGGCAGCCAGGATCGCCGGAGTAAGTTGTGCTGCGCCAGATAGTCCGGCTCTGACCGCGATATCGGACGCGACCTTGTCTGTCAACCCCGTAAGGTTCATAGTGATGAAGGTGCGAGAGATCACTGGCGAGGTGGATGGTGAATACCAAACCACACCATCCGCACGCGTCACGCTGGCAATCAGTGGCGGGGTCAGGCCATCAATGCGCACACGATAGTAGCCCAGCGCATCGGTCCGGGTCGTAACGCTCTTGCCCACGCTGTCAACGATCTGGACGGGTGCGTTGGGAATAGGAATTCCGTCGCCGGCGCTTCCATCAGCACCTGCTGCCCCGCCGTCGCCCCCCCCAAAACCAACCTCGGGCACCGGGTTGCCAAAGCTGTCGGTCATGAGCGGCAGCGTCTCTGAATCTCCGCCGCAGCCAGACAGGGCCACGCTCAATACCCCAGCCATGATGATCAATAACAGGCGGTGGAAGACGCGCGCCTGGGCAAGCATGTTCTTGAGGTAGGCATTCAGCCTGGTCTGAACTGGTCCAGGAACGCACCTGTTCACGAAAGTGGTTGCAGGTTTGGAGTTTTTCATTTCTTACCTTTCGTGATCTTTCTATTGCCGAAAAACGCTGAAGACCAGATCGTGAATCTAGCACGTAAGAAGTTCGACTGTCCAGAATAAGCTGAGGCAGAAATGGATGAAAACCCTTACCGGGGTTTTCGGGATCTGAGATGCAGAAATGGTGCCCGTCGCAGAAGGTCACTGAAAGTGCCGGCCTGCATGTGTGATCTCTCAGCAGCAACCGGGAATCCATGGTACTCATTGATTGATGGCACTCATAGCAGTCAGCGAAAAATCGCGGCGTCCCGACCACGCAAATATTGTCCGTCGACCCAGGAGGCCTCATCCCCCCACTCAATCCCCCCAGATCGAGTCCAGCAGCACCTGATCCGTCATGATCCCGGTCAGGGTGACCGGGTTGTCGAATGCGAAGTCGATCACATCCCCGGCCCGGTCTTGAGCAGCCGCATCGCCCGTCACTTTTGAGACTAGCGCGTTTATCCCCGCGTCAAAGCCTTCATTCGGATCAATCGCGAGCCGATTGGCGTAGTACATGGCGGCTTCATGTCGGTTGCTCAGCAAGGACCGGTCTTCCTCGCCGCTG
>JAABRC010000350.1 GCA_011391115.1 Candidatus Egaibacter danicus
TGCAGTTCTGGGCGTCTGAGCAGATCGCGCAGCTGGGGCTGCCCGACAAGGATCACCTGCAGCAGCTGATCCTTGTCGGCATTGATGTTGGAGAGCATGCGCAGCGACTCCATTGCCCCCGCGCTGAGGTTTTGGGCCTCGTCAACGATGAGCACCACCCGGCGCTTCTTGCCGTATTCGCTGATCAGAAAGCGCTGGAAGGCGTCGTACTGCGCGATGGGCGAGCGGCCATCGTAGGGCTGGCCAAAGGCCAGCATGATCCATTCGGTCAGGTCGGTCAGATCAGGGTGGGTGTTGGTGACCAAGCCCACGGATACCTCTTCGCCCAACTCTCGGAGCAGGCGGCGTATCAGCGTCGTCTTGCCGCAGCCGATGTCACCGCAGATCACCGTGAAACCGGCGCGGTTGACGATGGCGTACTGCAGCATGGTGTAGGCCAGCGAATGCCGCTTGCTCATGTACAGGAAGTCCGGGTCGGGCTGAATGGAGAACGGCTTCTCGCGAAGGCCGTAAAAAGTCTCGTACACGCTTTAGTCACTTTGAACTGGTAAAGGTTGTTCGATGTGTGTTCTCGAAAATCATTGGATTCACGGCTATGAAACACAGTTCGGTGGTTTTGTCATCAAGTCTGGATGAGGTTTTTGTCTTGATACCTTACTGTCTACCAGTGACCGGCGCCGGTACCCCTTGCCATTTTGATCTGGGCGTTGACATACACCACCAAGTCAAACCCAAATCCCATCAGAAGCACGAAGACATGACGGGGGTGTAGAAGCTTTCGGGGCTGTTGGCTAATGTATCCGACGCGTTTGGTCAAGAAGTGAAGCGGAATCCATCCAAAGGGCCAGCGAGGCAATTGGGATCGGATCACATTGGGCAACCAATCTTCCTGGCCCGCCGCATTCGCCAGTGCAGTGCGGCGCTGGCTCGAAGGGAGTTCGTGCAGGGCCGTAAATACCGCTGTGTTGATCGCCGAGCCTATGACGATTCTTGTCTGGTGTTTAATCAATGCCAGTATTGAGCGCTCAGAGGCGAAAACATGAAAAACGTCACCGCCGTCAATTCGGGAAAAATCCTCTTCCATTGTCATGGCATCGGTGAGGATCATTGCGCGTAGGAAGCCATCTTCAACCGCCAGACCAACAGGCATGTGGAGCAATCGCGCCTTGGCAGAGGGCATGGCATACAGAGAGCCGCAGATAGCGGTTTTCCAATCATTCAGTGTCTCGCTGCTCATGGCGATGGCCTTGTCAATCATGCTCAGTTTTCGGGACGATAAACAATAGCTTTGATGGGGTGTGAATTGAATGCATGCAGCTTGGGGCTGGCATTCAGTCCTTTGACCAGGCGAAGCAGACTGTCATGCTCAGATAGTTCAATGTCGGCATCCGTGAAGATCAGTACGTCTGCATCTTTCCGGCTCAACTCATGCACGTAGCTGTTCCCTGTTCTGGATTTTCCCCCCTAAGGTCAACGCGATGGCCTCGACAGTTATGTTGGGCTTCGTTCTCCCAACTGAGTGTGCAAACGTGCGAGCCAGTTGCACGGTGTCGTCAGTGCAGCCATTAGCCAGCACCAATATTCGGACATCCAGCCCTGGAGCCTCTTGGCACATCAACCCTTGGAGCATCCTTTCAATGCCGTGCGCTTCATTGTGTGCGAATACACCAACGTCTACTCGTGTCACTTGGTTTCCTGTCAGGGTTTGCATGGCTACAGTTTGATGGTGAACGAACATTTCCGCCATATGCGAGGCGTTCTGGTTATATTGCCCTCTTGTCAACAGCCACAACACGCTTGACATCTGGTGGCAGCCCCAATGCAACATCTGGGTTTTTCTCGCGGTTCAGCGACCAAATCCTTGCTGATCGAGATGGTCAGCCTAGAGGCAATCTGGACTGCGGTCTGAAGCAGTCCTTCACCAGCAAGCCGATGCCCGCCGGGTAGTGCACGAGGTAGCGTTTCCATAGGCGACCCGGCTCCTTAACCAGCCGGTACAACCACTCCATCCCCATCCTCTGCATCCACTTTGGTGCTCGACCTCCTTGTGGACCCAGGATTTCGAAGCTGCCACCAACGCAAGTGATGACCAGTTCCGGCATCAAAGCCCTAATCTTCAGGGCCAGTCGGTCCCCTCTCGGCACATTCAGCGCCAAGAACACCACGCACACCTGCTGTTCGCGCAGACTGCTGACGAACTGATGCAATTGTTCGTCGCTCAGGTCAACCTTGCCGTTGAACAGATAGCGGCAAGCTCGCTGTGCAGCGTCGCCGTAGCGTGCCACGGTGGCGGCCGGGTCCATTCCACCAATGATGGCGTAGGCTGGCATCTGGGGCAGGCGCAGAAAGGTATCCACCAAATCTACGCCGGTGGTCCGCTCAGGGATGGTCTGGTCGGCGCCCCTGAACCGGGAGGCCCAGACCAGAGGCATACCGTCGGCGGTGATGATGTCAGCTTGGGCGACGAGATCCCGGTAGCCGGGATCCCGCGTGAAGCGAGAGAGCATCTCGGTGTTGAGAGTGAGCAGCCACGCGCCTTCTCCCCGTGAAATGCGGTCCAGAAGGCCGTCCAGCGTTTGTTTCATGTTGGCGCGAGAAATCGGCAGCCCGCACAAGATGCAGTGGTCATTCATGGTAGGTGGTCCCGCTGGCAATGCACCAGCAGGGTGGGATTGGCGAGTAGGGGATCGTTCAATGTGCACAGTCGGCATTTTTCGTTCGTGGTTCGGAGCTCGGGGCTGAACATCGATTCGGTACAGCTAGTTTGTCTGGTCGCGTACAAAAACAGGCAACGCGCATCAATGTGCTCCTCGCCGCTGCCAAGCGCTGCCGATGATCACCAGTAGCGCTCCAATTTCCACCAGCCAGTTGAATCGAATTCCGAAAAAGCGTTGACCCAGCATCTCGTCGACATGGTGGAAAGACGCTGCCCGGATGATCACGAACACCACCAGTCCGGTGCCGCCAAGCAGCGACCAGAGCGTCGACGCAGGGGCGCCCCAGGTCAGTTGCAGTGTGGCCGCAAGCAGTGTCAAACCCATCATGGCGATCCCGGCGATGAAAGCCATCTGGAATTGGTGGCGATCGGCATACCAGCCTTGTTTGTGGGCCAGGATGCGACCGATTTCGGTGAGCGCGCTCTGCAAGTCAAGTTGCTTGTTGATGCCCAGCAGGGCAAGCCCGATGAGGAGCACTCTCCAGAACCAATGTTCGTCGCGCTCGGTGCGTGTGCGCGGCTCCTCCCATTCGCGCAGCAACTGCCATATGATCCATACAGCAGTCGCGTACAGGAAAACGGTC
>JAABRC010000351.1 GCA_011391115.1 Candidatus Egaibacter danicus
GGAGGGCCAGCAAGACCTGGCCGGGGGTCAGGCGGATGGGGAGGGTTTGCATGACCACATCGTATTCAATCCGCCCAGACTACGGGCGCTTCGCAGGCTTGCCCGTCACATCCGCCGTAAACCCGATAGGCCGATGGGCTGGCTTGGGCTGCGCCATCAGGGCGCGAATGGCGACCATGTTGGCGACGTGCCCGGTGAAGGCCAGCGGTAGCGAGCGGCGCCCGCCCCATCTTGATGTCACAGATTGTGATGTCAGGATTTCAAACTCATCGGCGATCAACTTGAAGTCGCAATTTGCGACCTCAAACGCAACGGGCAGCAAATTCGTTGTCGCCTCGGTCACGAGGCCGACGGCTGAAAAGTGCGGCACTGGCGGGCATCGCAACAACCGGGGCACGCTCAGGCGGCCCTTGGCGCAGGGAAAGGCTCGGAAATCCCTGAAAACGAAAGAATCTGAGTCAAATTGACACCTTCCCAGCGTCGCATGGTCATAGCTTGCTATGAATATTTAGTCTTATATTTGCGGCGGGCATAGGCCAAATGCCAGCAGTTCGCGCGAACGTTCCGGCGCTGAATGAAGGGAGCCGGCCGCGTTATGAGGGGAGTCCGGCGGCAAATGACGGGAGCTTCTGATTTTCCAATTGATAGTCTTTGTTTGTTTTCTCAACAGAAGAGACCTGGAGAATCAAAGGAAGATTATTAAAAATCAACGACATAGCGGCTTCAGGCGCAGCCAGCTGGATAAATTCAAGTGGTTTTCTTTGATTGCTTTGATAGCTTTGTTTCGACCACTTGATGCCCAGGCACCCACTTGGGCCAACGTTACCGCTGCGCCGGAAAACCGGCCGCCGTTCCTGTGACATCAGCGACAAAGATCATTCAATACTGCGTTTTGACGAGCGCCCCGACCCGGCCGAAACACGGGTAGCCCTGCTTATTCTTGTGTTCGTTCAAGGTACCGTCGTATGTGCTGCGCGTGAAGGTCTTTCCGCACGCCGTGCATCGAAACGTATATTTCGGTCCGCTGCCAATCCCACTCTTTGCTTTGGCCGCCATTGGCTGCGGCGCACGAACAACATCCCGGGATGCCACTGCCGGGCGCGCCACATTCGGAACCGGTTGTGTGCCCGTTTCGGTCAGCTCAACCAGGTAGCGGGCTGTAAAGGCGCGCTGCGTCACGGTGGCGCCTGCAATCCGGTCTACCCGATATGAGCGGTCCTTACCGGTATCGGCCTTGACGCCATACAGCAAGTAATTGCCATCACGCGTGCGGCGCAGCGAGTACGGCTCGATCACCGGTTGCACCCGCTCCCCATTTTCTTTGCGGTAGTCAAGCTGAATGCACAAACGGTTGGCCGCAGCGAAGCGAATCACCTCCATCGGCGCCCCTATGCCCAGGCCGCGCCACGAGCTGGCCATAGCAGGCATGCGCCAGCTCGTGTCTGTGTCGGCACTTACCGCAACCCCAGGCATCACCGGCTGATCGACCCTGCCGTGCAGCCAATCGAACACATCCGGCAGCTCAGCCCAGAAACTGTCGAATGGCGGCAACTCGGGCAACTGGTGGGCCAGCATCTGCGCCCAAGAGACCTGCAGTTCGGCAATCAGTGGAGACACCTGGATGGTTGCAAAATCCGGCACGTCGATCTTCTTGAACGCACACTTTTCGCGCAGCGCGTGCATCAATTGCAGCAAATCAGGATTCAGCTCTTTGCGCCGGTACAGGTGAACCACGTCGTACAAATCCCGGGGCCGTAATCGCTCTGCCAGAGCGCGCACCTTCTCGGCGAAGACCTCTTCAAAACAGTAGGTTGAGACCTGAATGCCCTGCCCCGGCAAATCGCTGTAAGGGTGGTGCACATGGCGCCTGTCAATGGGCAGCACCAGGCGTTCGTGGTCAGTGAGGTCGAGCTTGATGCGGGGCGCATCACCGGCACGCGCCAGTGGCCCGCGGTAGCCAACACGCCCTTCCGCCGAAGTGCCGCCGCGCGGGTTCGTGTAGACCTCGAACTTGCGCGCTTCGGGCGGCAAGATCAAACCCGTCTGGTCATACACCCACTCGCCCACTTCCTGAAACAGCGTGCGCAAAAAGCCTTCGTCCAGATGCGCCGGGTCGGTCAGCGTGAAGTCCAGGTCTTCAGAAAACCGGTAGGTCTCAAAGAAACACTTCTTCAGACAGGTGCCGCCCTTGAAAACCCAGGTGTCGCGCGTTGCCGGGTGTTCCCCAATGCCCGCCAGCAGCCAGCCCAGGACGTAGTCCTTCTCCACCACATTGGGCTGCAAGCCAAAATCTGCAGCCAGGTCCAGCAGCTCCTGTTTTTGAATCATTCTTTCTGCCTCTCTCGCCTACCAGCCCGCAGGCAACCACAGCCCCCATGCCGTGACCAGCCGGGCCGACGGCAAGGCCGGGTCCAGCCTGGTGTAGCCCGTTGTCAACTGGCCAGCACATGCCGCAATAGCGTCCGCGGCATCGGGCGCATGCTGTTGCAGCAGGTAGCCCATGCGCTTGAAGACGGCCCCATTGCCCAGACGCCCCGCATAGTCCAGCAACAGCGGCAGGTTGCGGTGTTCAGACTTCAGGTACGACTGCAACACATCAACCACCGAGCGAATGCCGCCACCCCATGCGGGCGTGGCCAGCAAATCCACCAGCGTGCGCGACGGGTCAGACACCTGCACACGGGTGGCCCCGCGCCAGACGGCCTTCAGGCCAAAGAAGTGGGCCTCTGGCACGGTGTGCAGCGCAAACACAGTGCCGCCAATCGTCTGCTCACGGTGCCGGGGACGGCGCGCCGTGGCCACGCACACGCTGCGAAACACCTGCTCGGTCAGCGACCAGTGCTCCACGGCGCTCCAGCCGGCAATAAAGCAGGGCGCGAATGCTGTGTTGGCGATCAGCCACGCGTCTTCTGGCGCGGAGTCAGCGCGCTCGCTTTCCAGCGGCACCGGCACATAAATGCCGCGCCGCACCCGCTGTAGCCAGCCCTGCTCCGCCCAGCGCGCCAATTGTCTGGATGCGGCCAGCCGCGTTTCGGCCAGCGCCGCTGCGGCTGATTCGGGCGTGACCGTGCCGTGGGTGGCGCGCAGCACTTTGGCCAGGCGCGTGCGGGAGGCGGCTTCGAGGCCTGAGATGGTGGTTTTACTAGCCATTGAGCGTATAAATTCACTTGATGAGTGAATTATTACGCTTTATATAAAGTTTTCCAAGCTAATTTGAATCGACTGCCCGGTCAACGGTTGCCATGGCAGGGCGCGGGCCACTCAGGTTGCCCGTGGCGCGGGAGGGAACGCGTTCAAA
>JAABRC010000352.1 GCA_011391115.1 Candidatus Egaibacter danicus
GCGCAAAACGTGTGTGCCACCAAGGCATCCCTCGTCAACCCGATGACTGTTGAGCCATCTGGTCTGGGGGGTACCGGCGCGCCGGTCAAAGCGCTGGTGGATACGGTGAAGGGTGTGTGGCGCTCGGCGCTAAACCTGGTGGGCGTGCGAGCCGCTGAAGATCCAGGGGGCATTGGCGGCACGGGTGTGACAGCTCAGGGCGAGAAAGGCCTCGGCGGCACTGGCATCATAGCGGGTGACCCCGGTACCGGCGGCGGAATCGGCGGCACCGGTATTGTGGGCGTCATTAGCGGCTTTGCCAGCATTTGCGTGAACGATGTGGAAGTACACTTTGACGCCAACACACCGGTGCTGGACAACGGGAAGCCGGTGTCGGCGCGGCAACTGGCGGTGGGGCAGGTCGTGGCTGTGCGGGCCAGCGGTTTCGGTCCCGAAGTTTCTGCACGCAACATTGCGCTGATTCACGCTGCCGTGGGGCCAGTGGAATCGGTGAATACGGCTACCGGTGAATTTCGCATTCTGGGGCAAACTGCACGCGTGCAAACGCCCGGCGACATGGGCAAACTGAAGGTGGGTGGCTGGGTTCGCGTCAGCGGCCACCGGCAGGCGCAGGGCCAGATTGCCGCGTCGCATATTGAATCCATTGGCCCACAGGCGCAGGCGCAGCTCAATGGTTCCGTGAGTCAATCAGACGACACGGGATTCATGGTGAACGGCACGCGTGTTCAGCTGGACGGACAGCAACCGGCAGCTCGGCCCCAGATCGGTCAGGAAGTTCTCGCGGTGGGCAAGTGGGATGGCAGTCGACTTCAGGCGCAGCAGGTGGAGGTGGAGCCCACGCGCGGCGGCATCGGACAGGTTGAGCGTGTGGTGTTCGAAGGCTATGTGCAGGTGCTGGGTAACCGGCTGCTGAGCTTGGGCCGTGGCGTACTGAACCTGAGTGCTGACGTGCAGTATGTGGGCGGCGGGCAGGCACAGATGACGATCAATCAGAGGGTGCGGGTGACGGGGCGCATGGGTTCTGACCAGCGTGTGCAGGTTGATCGTGTGGAGTTCAGAAATAGCCGTTCGGGCTCGGGCAGCGACAGTCAATCGGGCTCGTCGCGGCGACGCTCAGGTTCGTCTGACGAGAGTGAATCAGGGGATGACAAGGATTCATCGGGCAAGTCTGGCAGTTCGGGCAGCTCAGGAAGTTCCGGATCATCTGGAAGCTCCGGAAGTTCAGGTTCTGGAAGTTCGGGTAGCTCGGGTTCCTCCGGCAGTTCCGGTTCGTCTGGCAAATCAGGCGGGAGCGATGACAGCAAATGAACTCTCGTAGCTACTGGTAAGTACACCAGAGCCACTTTGTCCGGCCTTCAGCATTGCTGACGGCCTTGAAGCGGACATTTATTTGGCGCCCGCTTTTTCGAGTAGTTTCACCATCTCGCCATAGCCCCGCGAACGCGCCAGCTGCAGCGGCGTGTTGCCCTGCCGGTCAGCCAGTTGCAGATTGGCACCTGCATCGATCAGGGCCTTGAGGGTGGCCTGGTGTCGGGGTCCGCCGTTACCCAGCACGACGGATTCAATCACCGCCGTCCAGTGCAGGTTGTTCACATGATCCAGTGGCGCGCCAGCGGCAATCAGTTGCCTGACCACACCATCGTGGCCCAAGTGGGCAGCGGCGATCAGCGCGGTGCCGTCGTAGCGGCTGGTCACCTGTTTCGCGCTGGCACCCAGAGCCAGTAACGTCCGCAGGGTTTCTTCGTCGTCGGCAACCGCTGCGATGGTGATGCCGTCGTAGATGTCACGGTCCAGCAGATCGATGCTGGCCCCGGCTCTCACCAAGGCACGGATCGCGCCGGATTGTCTGGCGAATGTCGCGACGTGCAGAGGTGCCCGGCCATTGCCGTCGCGGGCATTCAACTCGGCCTTCAGGTCGCGGCTGGCGCTGGCGATTTTGTCAATCCCGGCTACGTCTCCCCTGTGGGCTGCGGCATGTAAACCACGGTAGACAGTCACTTCAGCCGCGCTGGGTGCGACCTGTGCCACAGCAGGCAGGGGCGCCAGGGCGCTGAGCACGCAGGCTGCGGCAACTACCCCGTATGTCAATGGCCTGTTCAGAGTAAAGCGGCGTGGTTTCATGGCAGTGTCTCCCGGGATTGATTGCGTCTTTATGTCTTTATTTCAGCAGATCCTTGAGCTTGTCCAGCGCAGTCACTGCACAGGCCTCGTCCAGATGACCGCCGGGTGCGCCGCCAACGCCAACAGCGCCAATCACCTCATTGCCGACCTTGATGGGTACACCGCCGCCCAGCAACAAAAAGCCAGGCAGGTACACCAGGTTGGCTGCCCCCGGGTTTTTCTGGGCGCCTTCCATCATGGCCAGCGTATTGCTTTTGGCGGAAGCCGATGTCCAGGCTTTTTGCTGGCTGGACGCCAGTGTGTGCGGGCCGGCGTTGTCGGCTCGCTGTACGGCCTTCACGATCCCGGCGCGGTCCACAACCGTGGCGGCCACGGCATAACCACCGGTCGTGCAGGCGGCCACCGTTGCGCTGGCGATCTGGTTGGCCAGGTCCAGCGAGATGTTTCTTTCGGTTCGTACGGCCTGTGCACTGGCGGTGCCAGCGGCGATGGCAAGGGCAAGAGCAGAAATCTTGATGACGTTGTGCATGGTGTTCTCCGGAATATTCAGAAATGCGCGGTTCAATCAACCGTGGGAGAACTGTAAAAAATAACGTGCACGTTGCCCATTCGTAGCGCTACGCCCAATGCTCCGTAAAACTACGGAGTGGGCGCTGCCGTATCAGGAGGCCGGGTCAGAAAGTCGTTTCAGGAATCCGCATCAACCAGCGAAGCGTAGTGCCGTATCAGCTGTGCCAGCGAATCAGCTTCAAGCTTGGCAAACAGGTTGGCCCGGTGGGATTCAACCGTGCGTGGCGACACGTCCAGTGCGCGGCCAATTTCCTTGTTGGTCAGGCCTGCGGTGATCAGGCCCAGCACTTCCCGTTCGCGCGCGGACAATTGGGTAAAACGCGCCTGCGCCTGCCGGTCGGCCTGGTTGCGCTCGCGGGACTTCACGTGCTGGCGCACGGAACTTTGCAGGGCTTCAAGCAAGGCCTCGTCATCAACCGGCTTTTCCAGAAACTCGGCCGCACCGGCTTTGAAGGCACGCCTGCACATCTCCACCGTGCCGTGGCCGGTGAGCATGATGACGGGCTGGTCCACGCGCTGTTCTTTCAGGGTTTCCAGCACGCTCAGGCCGCTGATGCCCGGCATGCGCACATCCAGAACAATTGCGCCAACCGACTGCCGGTCA
>JAABRC010000035.1 GCA_011391115.1 Candidatus Egaibacter danicus
TCCGGTCAGAGACCGGCATACCAGATCATGATCCAGGGTCGAGTCTTCCAGATGAAGGATGCGAATCGGGTTTGACGAGGTTTCTTGCATCATTTTGATAGTTTCGATTGTGTGTCGGAAATCATGACCTCAGCCAAACACAAACTGAAGGCCCGAAATGAACCCGAAACCCCCCCAATATTGACTAATGCCGCGCACAGGCTCTGACAGAAAATTCTAATGCGATCCCAAGTACCGTATGGAGTGATGCTTTAACCATTGCCAACATTTACCAGATGGAATATTCCGACACTAATCCACCGCCCCCGGCTGTGCAACTCCCTGTCCGCCTGGTAGCGGACTTGCAGGACTCCCTCCTGATCGTTGTGCATGACCTGAGTCGACTCGATAGTTTGCTGGCAGATGCTACTGAAAACCTGATGACACGATTCATGAGTGTCAGCGAGAACCTGGCGAATGCTGCAAATGGTGAGTCCGGGGAACTGGAGGGTGTTCGGGGGGCTTTGCAGGCAGCAGTCATTGAACTCCAGTTTCAGGATATGGCGTCGCAATTGATTGGCCATACGAGCAAAACGCTTCAAGGATGCGCCTACCGCCTGGCTTGTGAGTCGATGAGCCCGGAAGATGGCGATGCAGTGCCCTTTGTTGATGAAGTTCCTGACCGTCCCAACCCCGTGACGCAGGACGAGATGGATGCGGGCTCCATTGAGCTTTTTTGATTCGACGCCACCCAAACTATTTTTCTTTTGATCTGCTGGAGTTCTCATGACCCGAATACTTGCTGTTGATGATTCACCCTCCATGCGCAAAATGGTTGCTTTCACCCTTTCAGGGGCTGGATATCAGGTAGTCGAAGCTGTGGATGGGGTAGACGCTTATGAAAAAGCCGTTAACCAGACTTTTGATCTCGTTTTGACCGACCAAAACATGCCAAGACTGGATGGATTGGGGTTGACCCGGAAACTGCGCGAGCATCCGCAATTCAAGACGGTGCCCATCCTGATGCTGACCACAGAGTCCAGTGATCTCATGAAACAGGCGGGCAGGGCCGCAGGTGCTACTGGCTGGCTGGTCAAACCTTTTGATCCGACAAGATTGCTCGAAGTCATCAAAAAAGTCATTTGCTGAAGTGACGTCTGGCGCACAAAGTAACTAAGGAATTGCAATGTCTGAAATGCATCAGGAATCCAGTGGATCCGGCGACTCATTTGATCTGAGTCAGTTCTATCAAATCTTTTTTGAGGAGGCTGGCGAGAATCTCGATTTGATGGAGCAAATGTTACTTAATTTGAATCTTGAAGCCGCAGACGACGAAGAATTGAACGGGATTTTTCGTTGTGCTCATTCCGTCAAAGGGGGCGCTGCCACATTTGGATTCGCGGATGTCGCCGAATTGACACATCAGATGGAATCGCTGTTGGACCGGTTGCGTCGTCACGAACTGCAACCCAACCCCCAGATGGTAGATGTGTTGCTGGAATCTGCTGATGTTTCAAGGGGATTGCTTGCCAGACATCAGGCTGGAGGTGCGGGCGATCCGCTGCCGACCGCCGATCTGGTGCGTCGCATCAGTCTGCTGGCTTCAGGTGGCATGCTGACACCCGAACCCGCCCCTTTGGTGCAGTCTGATTCGCAATCCAAAGTATTGGGCGCTACGCAAAAATTGACAAATGCCTCCACGCCATCTGGTGTAGCTCCCGCAGAACGATCACTCGCAATCAGCATTGGCCCCATGGACAAACCTGAGCAGGCTGACGCGATTCTGGAATTGTTCCGGGACATTGCTGGACTGGGGAAAATCGTGGCATCGACCAGTGACCGGGAAGATACCCGTGTCTTTGCGGTTGAAACGACCTCGTCAGACGAAGATTTGCTTGATTTGTTTGAGTTCCATATTTCAAGAGAACTTGTCAAAATTCAAACGGTCCCCGAGACTGGCGCAGTGACGCCAGGCGACGGGCAGGAATTGTCCGAATTCCCCGCCATCCATGCAGGCTCAACCAGCTATGCCGATGATCCCCCGCCAGGAGCTCCGTTGGCGCCTTTGCCTGGTTTTGGCTTTTTCGACGGTTCACCAGGAGCTCCTGCTGCAGGTACCACCGTCGTTCAGCCTGCAGTCGAACAGAAAACTGCTGTGGCTAATCCTGCAGCGAGAGCCGCAGCACCTGCAGCACAAACCGAGGCTGCGACTATCAGGGTTGCGATCAGCAAGGTGGATCAGTTGATCAATCTGGTCGGAGAGCTGGTCATCACGCAGGCCATGCTGGCGCAAAACAGCCGGGCTCTCGATCCTGCGGTGTATCAACAGATGCTGGTTGGTCTGGCAGACCTTGATCGAAATACGCGGGATCTGCAAGAGTCCGTGATGTCGATACGCATGATTCCCATGTCGATTGTTTTCAGCCGATTCCCCAGGATGCTGCGTGATTTGGCCGGGAAACTGGGCAAAAAGGTGGATTTCATTACTCAAGGTGAGGCAACCGAACTGGACAAGGGGTTGGTCGAGAAGATCACGGATCCCTTGACGCATCTGGTTCGCAACAGTTGTGATCACGGCATTGAAATGCCAGCAGACCGGCTGGCCGCGGGGAAGCCGGAAACCGGCACGATCACGCTGTCGGCCGCTCACCAGGGTGGTTCTATTGTCATTGAAGTGCGCGATGATGGGCGCGGCATGTCGCGGGAAAAAATCCTGAACAAGGCACGCGAACGCGGACTGAGCGTGTCAGACCAAATGCCTGACTCCGAAGTATGGCAACTCATCTTTGCACCTGGTTTCTCGACCGCGGAGGTTGTGACCGATGTTTCTGGACGGGGTGTGGGCATGGACGTGGTCAAACGCAATATCACGGCTCTCAATGGAACAGTGGAAATCGATTCTGCTGAAGGCTTTGGCATGAAGGTGTCGGTTCGACTACCCTTGACATTGGCCATTATGGATGGCATGTCTGTGGGTATCGGCAACGAAGTTTATCTGCTTCCACTGTCGTCCGTTATCGAGTCGTTCCAGGTGGACGCAAACGCTGTGAACACAGTCGGTCAGGGCGCGCAACTCGTGAAGGTGAGGGAGGAATACATGCCCGTCATCGAGATGGAAAAGCTGTTTCAGGTACCACGATTCAGCGCCGAAAAATGCAACAGCATCATGGTGGTCATCGAGGCTGACGGGAGTCGCGTCGCGTTGCTCGTGGACGAACTACTCGGGCAACAGCAGGTCGTCGTCAAGAACCTGGAGTCAAACTACCGCAAGGTGCCCAACGTGTCAGGCGCAACCATTCTCGGGGATGGCAAGGTAGCACTCATTCTGGACACTGCTGCCCTTGTCCGTCGCTCACGCCATTGAATTTGAGGTACGGCCCATGGGTATGATGGAACAAATTGAACAGTTGAGTTCACCTGCTGTGCGGGAGTATCTGACCTTTCGGCTCGGTGACGAAGAGTATGGCATTGATATTCTGAAGGTACAGGAGATTCGCGGCTATGAGGCACCAACGCGAATTGCGCAGGCACCCGCATTTATCAAAGGCGTCACGAATTTGCGAGGCACGATTGTTCCCATCGTGGACCTGCGTTTGAAGCTGGGATGTGAGCTGGCGCAATACACGGCTTCGACGGTTGTCGTGGTCTTGAACCTGCGTAGCCGCATTGTGGGGATTGTTGTGGACTCGGTCAGTGATGTGATGGCCTTGCCTCAAGATAGCCTGAGGCCGGCGCCTGAAGTTGAAGGAGCCATTGACCGGGATGCAGTTTTGGGATTGGGTGCGCTGGGTGAACGGATGTTGATCTTGCTGGACATTGAGAAATTGATGTCTGGTATGGACATGGCACTGTCTTCCGAAATGGGATTGCCTGCGGCATGAAAGGCAATTCCACCAGTGTCAGCGTGCAAGCGAGCGAGTTTGTCTGGACAGCCACGGACTTTGAACGGATTCAATCGCTGATTTATCAGCGTGCTGGTATCAACTTGCACGATGGTAAGCATGCGATGGTTTACAGCCGCTTGTCGCGACGCTTGCGGGAGACAGGCCATGCGAGTTTCCACGACTACCTCGGCTGGCTGCAAAACCACGACGGCCCTGAATGGCAGGAGTTTGTCAACGCATTGACGACCAATCTCACCTCCTTTTTCAGGGAGCATCATCATTTCGAGATATTGGCCAAATATCTTAAGACGCAGTCTGTCACAGGTGGCTGGCGGATATGGTGCAACGCTGCTTCCACTGGCGAGGAACCGTATTCCATTGCAATGACCGTGATGGAATCCCTGCAAGCCAGGACGGCATTTCAACTGGTTGCGAGCGATATTGACTCCAAAGTCCTTGCTTCGGCTGAAAAAGGTGTTTACCGGCTGGAAAGCCTCAAAAATGTGGGGGAAGAGCGTTTGCAACGTTTTTTTCTGCGCGGTACAGGTGCGAATGAAGGGATGGTCAGGGTAAAGCCGGAACTGCGTCAGGCAGTCCAGTTTGTCAACGTCAACCTGATCAAGGATGGGTGGCCCTTTCAGGAGCCCTTTGACGTTGTTTTTTGCCGGAACGTGATGATTTACTTCGATGGAGCTACCCAACGACAGGTGTTGCAGCGCATTCATCGAACGATGAAGCCAGGTGGACTGCTCTTTGCAGGGCATTCGGAGAATTTCAGCGATTCGCGCGATCTGTTTGTGTTGCGTGGCAAGACCGTCTATGAGCGGCTTTAGGCCATGAATGCCATTGTTTCAGTCGCTGCAATGGGGGCTACCCGGAATCCGGATTTGGGTGCACGTCTGTCCCGTGTTGATTTTCTGAAATCCCAAGCCCGCAAGCCCGGGGAGGCAGCCTTTTTTTATCGCGACCATCATTTTCAGTATGACGCCGTGAAGGTGCTGCCGGGCGAATACTACGTCTCAAGAGACGATCTGGTCATCATGACGGTCCTTGGGTCTTGCATTGCAGCCTGTATATGGGATGCTCGCGCCCGGGTCGGCGGTATGAACCACTTTATGCTGCCTGACGGTACTGGCGCCGAGGGTGGAGGACGCTATGGCTCCTACGCGATGGAGTTGTTGATCAACGAGTTGTTGAAATTGGGTGCCCGGCGGGAAACTCTGCAGGCCAAGGTCTTTGGTGGTGCGCAGGTGATGGCAGGTTTTACCTCCATGAATGTCGGGGAACGCAACACGGCATTCGTCCTGGATTACCTGGCGACCGAGCGCATTCCCGTTGTCTCGCAGGATGTTCTGGATATTCATCCCCGTAAAGTCTGTTTTTTCCCGGTCGTGGGCAAAGCGCTGGTAAAACGCCTGGCGCACTCCCACCCCGAAACACTGGCTGTCGAAGAGCGGCGGGGAGATGCCTTGGCGGTGGCCAAGTCCACATCAGGCGGTTCCGTGGATCTTTTTTGAAGGTGCGCAAGTGAACAAGACCCGAGTACTTGTTGTGGATGATTCGGCGTTAGTCCGCAAACTACTTTTGGAAATCATCAATAGCCAAAGCGACATGGTTTGTATCGGGACGGCGAACGATCCACTGATCGCACGGGAGATGATCCGGGAGATGGACCCGGATGTGCTGACGTTGGACGTGGAAATGCCCAAGATGGACGGGATTGAGTTTCTCTCCCGGCTGATGCGGCTGCGTCCCATGCCTGTTGTCATGATTTCAACCCTGACCGAGAGGGGCGCTGAAGTGACGATGCGTGCTCTGGAACTGGGGGCCGTTGACTTTGTAGCCAAGCCCCGCATGGGCCTGACCGACGGCATCAAGGACTTGTCAGCGCAAATTGTTGACAAAATTCGGGTGGCTGCTGTGGCCAAAGTCACACGGGCGGCGCCTGCAGGCGTCGCAGTGGGTGCCTTGAAGTCGTCATTGCCTGGCGTGGCAGCTAGTCCACTGGGCCGCATTTCTACCGAAAAGATCATTTGTATTGGTGCTTCAACTGGCGGGACGGAGGCCATTAGGGAGGTCTTGACAAGAATGCCTGCGGATTCACCGGCCATCGTGATCACACAACACATGCCACCCGGGTTTACGACCAGTTTTGCAGCCCGGCTGGACACACTTTGTCAAATTCACGTGAAAGAGGCCGTTCAAGGCGAACGGATTTTGCCCGGACATGCCTACATTGCCCCCGGTGGCAAGCAGTTCCGATTGAGTCGCAGTGGTGCCAACTATGTCGCGGTGGTGGAAGACAGCGAACCGGTGAATCGGCACCGGCCTTCGGTAGAGGTGCTGTTCAAGTCTGCGGCCGCCATCGCAGGACGGAATGCTTTTGGCATCATGCTCACCGGAATGGGAAATGATGGTGCCCAGGCGATGCGCGAGATGAAAGATGCTGGGAGCTACAACTTTGTTCAGGATGAAGCCAGTTGTATCGTGTTTGGTATGCCACGCGAGGCGATTCTGCATGGCGCAGCTGACGAGGTTTTGCCTTTGACTGGCATCGCACCTGCTTTGCTCGGCCGGTTGCGTGGCGTGACTGATCGCTACCGTGTCTAGCGACGCTGACTCGCACTAACCCAGTCAACGGCCAAGGATTGCTCTCCAGAGTGCACTATTTGCCCGACAGTTCTTCCCAGCGAGTTAGGGCCGCCAACAATTCCTCGTCCAAAGTCGCATCTCGTTGATAGAGACTGTTGGCGCGGGCCGGGTCACGAGAATAAAGGTCTTCATCGGAGAGTTCTTTGCGCAATGCCGCCTGCTCAGCTTCCAGCAGTTCGATACGACCGGGCAAGCCATCCAGTTCCCGCTGGTCCTTGTTGCTGAGCTTGCCAGGCGTTCCAGCGCCTCGTTTCGTTGGTTTTTCAGTATCATTTTTGGCCTCATCCCTCGTGGATATTGCGGGAGAAGCTATCAATTGTGTAGCGCTTTTCAATTCCCGACTGCGCTTGGACTGGATCAACCAGTCCTGAACCCCTCCTTCGTATTCGCGCCACACGCCGTTGCCTTCAAAAGCCAGCGTGCTGGTCACCACATTGTCCAGAAATGTCCGGTCATGGCTGACCAGAAAGACCGTGCCTTCGTAATTTTGTAACAGGTCTTCCAGTAACTCCAGGGTGTCGATATCCAGATCATTTGTCGGCTCGTCTAGCACCATCACGTTTGCGGGGCGGGCAAACAGGCGTGCCAGCAACAGGCGGTTGCGTTCGCCACCTGACAGTGAACGCACAGGTGAATTCGCGCGTGCAGGGGAGAACAGGAAATCTGTCAGGTAGCTCTTGACGTGTTTGCGCTGGGCGCCAATCTCGATCCATTCGCTACCCGGGCTGATGAAGTCTTCCAGTGTGGCATCCAGATCAAGCGCATTGCGCATTTGGTCGAAGTAGGCGACCTGCAGATTGGCCCCCTGGCGAACCTTGCCGCTGTCAGGCACCAACTCGCCCAGGATCAGTTTTAGCAAGGTGGTCTTGCCGGCACCATTGGGGCCAATCAAGCCGACCTTGTCTCCTCGCAGAATTGAGCCGGAGAAGTTGTTGACGATCAGTTTTTCGCCGAAGGACAGGCTCACGTCTGTGAGCTCAGCGACCAGTTTTCCGCCCAGCGCCCCCGACGATACATCCAGCTTGACGCTACCCAAGGCATCGCGACGCGCCGCCCGACGGTTTCTCAGATTTTCCAGTCGAACGATGCGGCTCTGGCTCCGTGTGCGTCTCGCTTCCACGCCTTTTCGTACCCAGACCTCTTCTTGTGCCAGCAGTTTGTCGGCTTTGGCGTTAATCACCGCTTCCTGTGCAAGTTGCTCTTCCTTTTGCAGCAGATATTGGCCAAAGTTTCCGGGGTACGAACTCAGATGGCCGCGATCCAGTTCCACGATACGGGTGGCAACCCGGTCGAGAAAGGAGCGATCATGCGTGATGGTCACGATGCTCCCCTTGAAATCGATCAACAAGTCTTCAAGCCACTCAATGGAGTCCAGATCAAGGTGGTTGGTAGGCTCGTCAAGCAGCAGCACGTCTGGTTGGGTAACCAGAGCCTGTGCCAATGCAACCCGCTTCTTGGTGCCGCCTGACAGTGTGTTGACTAGGGCGCTACCCTCCAGATGAAGTCGGTGCAACGTTTCGGTAATACGCTGCTCCCAGTTCCATCCGTCATAGGCTTCTATTTCGCCTTGAATGGCATTCAGATCACCCTCGCCAGCGCAATACTGATCAATGAGGGCGATGACGCGTGACAATCCAGCGCTAACCGAGGCAAAAACAGTGGCATCAGGATCCAGTGCAGGTTCCTGTGCCACATAGGCCAATCTTAGATTCTGCTGGTACTGCAGTGTCCCATCGTCAGGCTTCTCCAGCCCCCCCAAAATCTTGAGCATGGATGACTTGCCAGCCCCGTTGCGTCCAATCAAACCGACACGCTCGGCGGTCTCCAGCGAAAAATCAGTCTTATCCAACAGTGGGACGTGACCAAAAGCGAGTTGGGCTTCCAGGAGGGTAATGAGGGCCATGCGAGCATCCAGAGACAGAGATCAATAAGGCCAGCGAGAGTATCACCAATGACCGTTAGCACCACCCGATAGGGCCACAGCAATCGGTATCCAGGCAGCCTGGCCTTCGGGGAAGAGGTGGGGATGAATCCCTCGCAGACGAAGTTACTTATTGAACATTTCCGCTTAGGCCGAACGCGATAGGCGTATCTCAAAATATTTTTCGTGCGGTTGACGAGCGCTCGAAAACCGGTATAGAATTCAAGGCTGTGCTGATGTCGGCTCCTTGAGATTTTGGTTTACCAGTCTCGGGTAAAAGTTCCAGACGAGCAAAGAAAAAAAGTTTTGAAAAATTAGCCGGACTGATAAAAACCGGCATATAATTCGAGGCTCTGCTGATAGCAGCGAAACGCAAAATTTGCCCAGCAAATTGAGCGAAACGCAAAATCAGTAGAAACCCTAGAGTTTGACAGGTCTTTAAAAAACATGTCATAATTCAAGGCTCAGCTGATCGCAGCTGAGCAAGCAAAGTAAGGCGATAAGTCGTGCAATGCGGGGATCATTAAAAACTTACAGCCGATAAGCGTGGGCGTTTGAAGGCGATTGCCAAGTTCTTCGGAACTAAGTCTTAACTGACTTACAAACGCTCATGAAGTAAAAAAGATGTGAAAGTCAGAAATGAAATTCACGTTGATTCCAATTTATGAGTTGCTCGAAAGAGCAAAAAATTCAAGATCGAACTATAGAGTTTGATCCTGGCTCAGATTGAACGCTGGCGGCATGCCTTACACATGCAAGTCGAACGGCAGCACGGGAGCAATCCTGGTGGCGAGTGGCGAACGGGTGAGTAATATATCGGAACGTGCCCAGTCGTGGGGGATAACGCAGCGAAAGCTGTGCTAATACCGCATACGATCTACGGATGAAAGCGGGGGACTCGCAAGAGCCTCGCGCGATTGGAGCGGCCGATATCAGATTAGCTAGTTGGTGGGGTAAAAGCCCACCAAGGCGACGATCTGTAGCTGGTCTGAGAGGACGACCAGCCACACTGGAACTGAGACACGGTCCAGACTCCTACGGGAGGCAGCAGTGGGGAATTTTGGACAATGGGCGCAAGCCTGATCCAGCAATGCCGCGTGCAGGATGAAGGCCTTCGGGTTGTAAACTGCTTTTGTACGGAACGAAACGGCCCCTTCTAATAAAGGGGGCTAATGACGGTACCGTAAGAATAAGCACCGGCTAACTACGTGCCAGCAGCCGCGGTAATACGTAGGGTGCGAGCGTTAATCGGAATTACTGGGCGTAAAGCGTGCGCAGGCGGTTATGTAAGACAGATGTGAAATCCCCGGGCTCAACCTGGGACCTGCATTTGTGACTGTATAGCTAGAGTACGGTAGAGGGGGATGGAATTCCGCGTGTA
>JAABRC010000353.1 GCA_011391115.1 Candidatus Egaibacter danicus
GTGTATGACGACGCCCGTTCCAGCACCGGCAAGCGCCTGGTCATCGTCAAAGGCAGTGACACGGCCAACACCGTCACCATCAACAACTTCGACTTGACCCAAGCGCTGCAGCCTGCGGGTTACTTGGGACTCAAGCTCGACCCGGCGCGCCAGCTCGTCGTCAAAGAAGCCGCAGGCGGCATCAACACCTGGAGCGACGCGCGCTTTGAGGCCAGCAGTCTGGCCGGGCAAAGCTCCAGCGTCATCGAAGGCAGCGCCAAAACCTTCAGCGTCTACCTCAACCAGGCCGCCCAGGCCGGCGAGACCTTGGGCCGACTGGTCGGCGCCACCAGCGTGCAGGTCAATGGCCACAGTCTGGGCGGACACCTGGCGACGGCGTTCACACGTATTTTCGGCAGCGCGTGGGGTGTGGAGCACGTCGGCACCTTCAACAGCGCGGGTTTCCGCAATGCGGCGGGGCTGAAGCGGGGCATGGCTCTGGGTCCTGAAGTCATGCTGAGAAATAACCGCCTCCTGCTGGGAGGTGGCTCATTTCCCGCGAGATACGGAGCGCAAGCCGCTTGTGGAAGGGCTGCCCGGCCCAAACACGGGCGACCGTGCCCGCGCACGGACTTAACACAGCCACCCCAAACCTGCACCTACAGCCGCACCAGGAGCCTCGCATGATCGGCCTGACCTTTCTCGCCATCGGACTGCTGTGGCTTGCGTTCAGCGTTTTCGTGGGGCGCAAGCTGCCCCGGTGGCTCGGCATACGCAACCCTGCCGGCAAATGGGCTGTCACCGTGGCGGCGGTGGTGGTTTTGCTGGTAGGGCCGTTTGTGGATCACATCGTGGGGATGTGGCAGTTTGAGAGGCTATGCGATGAGCGAACAGCTCCAAGAATCGCAGCAAATGCTGCGGACGTTGAGTTCGCAAAAGTGTCAGATTCAGCTTCTCGGGTGTTGGACGGCTTTTTTATCGATATTCAAGTTTCAACCGTCAGCTATGTAGATCCAGCGACTGGAAAGGCGCTTTTGGAGTATGAGTACTTCAAGACTCGCGGTGGTCGAATAGCTGGGCTCGCGTTGATCGGGGGTTGGAATAGCTGCTCGGCCGAATCCAAAAATAGCCAGTATTTGCCTCAATTGAGGGCAATGCCCGTGTTTCGAAATCATGTAAACGGAGTTCAAAAATGAACACTATTCAAACTGCATACGTCAATGCCCTTCTGGCCGATGCTGCATATGTAGATGTTTCTGTCGGCATCAATTCGGCAGATATGCGTACTCGCCTCACCCCCACCCAAGCCGCCTACCTCGCCGCCAACTTCACCGTCAAAGCCAGCGTCGAAACGCCCAATACCATCAACCCGGCATTGGGCACCGGCTTTGACGCCGTGGTGTGGGAAGGCAAAGCCGACACACCCTACGCAGGCCAGACTTACGTCTCCATGCGCGGCACCCAAGGCGGCACAGACATTGCCGACGACGCCAGCCTGGCCTCCAAAGGCCTTCCCTACGACCAGATCAGGGACATGGTCAACTGGTGGCTCAAAAGCACCGCCAGCACGACAGACCAAAACGTGGTGCAGATCAAGGTGGTGGACATACCAGGTGCAGTCATTGGCAAAACATTCGCCCTGGACACACCCACCACAGGCACAGGCGTTTTGAGCGGGCTGGGCCCCATCACCGTGAACCATCGGGGTCAGGTCTGAACCATCGGAACCATCGGGGTCAGGTCTTGCCTTTTGCCCCAAGGCAAGAGCTCTCTACTCTGGTCGCCCGGCCTGGAAGCACTGAGGTAGCATGTGATTTCAGTCAAGCAGGAGGTCTTCACCATGCCCGTTTCCGCAAAAACCCTAAGCGCTCAGGCCATGCAGCTCCCGCCTGAAGAGCGCTTGGCGCTGGTCGACGAGCTGTTGGACACGCTGGATGTTCCGGATGCCGCCCTCGATGCCTTGTGGGCAAAAGAGGCGGAATCGAGACTGGCCGCGTACCGCCGAGAAGAGGTACAGGCTGTGGCTTTGTCCGATGTGATCGCGAAGCACCAGGCCGCCGTCAAAACCGTATGAATGTCCGCCTGCTGGCGCCTGCCCAGGCCGAACTGGACGAAGCCGTCGGCTGGTATTCGGCCCAAGCGCCAGGGCTGGGCGAAGGCTTCTTGGTGGAGGTGCTTCGCAGCATTCAGCTGATCCAGCGCCACCCGATAGGTTGGCATCCGCTCACGCCTGACATTCGCCGCTGCCGGTTGCGGCGCTTTCCGTACAGCGTGATCTACACCGTGGAGGCGGATGAAGTGTTGATACTGGCCGTGGCCCACCAGCATCGCAGGCCCGGCCATTGGCAGGATCGGATCAACTGATATTTCCCGCAATGGCGAGACCACTCCGCATTGAATTCCCCGGCGCCGTCTATCACGTGACTTCGCGCGGCGACCGGCGGGAGCCGATTTTTGTGGATGACACCGACAGGCTCGCTTTGCTGGATGTGCTGGGCTCGGGGCTGGAGCGTTTCGATGCCTGCGCGCTGGCCTGGTGCCTGATGGGCAACCATTACCACTTCGTGATCCAGACGCGGCTGGCCAATCTGTCGCTGTTGATGCGGCACATCAACGGCGTGTTCACGCAGCGCTTCAATCAGCGGCACCGCAAGGTGGGTCACCTGTTCCAGGGGCGGTTTAAAGCGGTGCTGGTGGACCGCGACAGCTACTTGCTGGAAGTGTGCCGTTATGTGGAGCTGAACCCGGTGCGGGCGGGGATGGTGCTGCATCCGGGTGACTGGCCGTGGAGCAGTTACGGCGCGCTCACAGGCCAGGCGCCCTGCCCGCCCTGGCTGGACCGGCTGGCGGTGTGGGGCTATCTGCTCGGTGAAGACGTCAGCACGGATGCGTTGACCCAAAAGGCGGGCCGGGCGTATGCCGATCTGGTGGCTGCGGGCAAGGATGTGGCCTTGTGGCCGGACCACCTGCGCCAGCAGATGTACCTGGGAGACGAGGCGTTTGTGGTGCGCATGCAGGCGCTGGCAACAGACCGCGCGGTGAGCGACCAAGAGATTCCCAGGGCGCAGCGCGCGAGCCCCAAGACTTTGCAGGACTGGCTGAATGAGCTGCCGAGCCGGGACGCGGCCATTCTGGCGGCGCACCGGCAGTCGCACCTGAGCTTGTCGGCCATTGCGCGGGCGTTGGGCCTGTCGGTGTCGCGGGTGAGCCGGATCGTGGCGGGTGTTTCCCATCAGGCCAGAGCGCCACATACTGCCGCCATATCCCAACAGGAGTCGCCATGAGCATCACCACCGTCTTCACCAACAACC
>JAABRC010000354.1 GCA_011391115.1 Candidatus Egaibacter danicus
TCTACGGCTCGATTAAAGCCGCCGATTAGTGGCTAAAAACCGTCGTTGTGGTCACGCTTTGTCGGTACGAGCGACGCTGGTCGCAATACGTCTCACTAGCGTCGTTTAGCCAGTGACTTGTTACAGTTGCTTGCTTACAAGCTGTGCAACAACTGACACAGTTTTGCGATCCTGCGAAAAACCAGTAGCCCATTGTGTGATTCGTACTAAAGCAGTGCAGATTGTTCTGGGCCGGGACGCACGGCATTCATTGCCGTCCAGTTGCTTAGCTTTTCTGCCACCGCCAAAAGAAAACCCAGCGGTTTAAAGGCTGGGTCTGAACAAGCTTGATGCCTGCCGCATCAGGGAGGTGAATGCGGGAACTACTTGAAGTCCAGCTTTGATTTTAACCTTACAGCAATGTCGCCTGTGAGTTGGCCTCAGCGTCTTCACCACCAGCGGGTCCAGCACAAAATTCCGATGCTGGCATCTCGGTTAGCAAATCGCGGGCTGTCCCGGTTGTCGCACCCAGCCATTTATGCCACTCATGGTATGGCACGACCACAAGGCTACGCCGCTCGTCGCCCGGTCGGTGAAATCTACCCATGATTGGATGACCGTCCGCATAGACCTTAACCACGCGGGTATCGGCATAGCTTGTTATGGTTCGGCGTCGCTCCAGGTGGTGTTAGCGAAGTAGTAACGTTGCCACTTTAGATGACTTCAGCATCTCGGATGTCTTGCTACCCACAAACAGACTACGCAGCGGCGAGTGACTGTAGGCCCCCATGACCAGAAAATTGAAGCTTTGCGCCTGAATCACATGAGCAACAGCGTCCTGCGGACTGCCTGACGCGAATTCAGAAGTTGCAGTCATGCCAGCGTTCTTCAGAACCTGTACTGCCCAATCCATCTGACGTTGACCCTCAACGTTATTGTTGCCAGACATCAGCAGGTGCAATGGGATACCCTTCAGAAGCGGGCTTCCAGCCAGCATCTCGATACCCTTGCGCGTCACACCGCTGCCATCGAAGGCAAATAGCACTTTGCTTGGCTCCAAGTAGGCGTCTGGTGTCACAAGAACCGGCCGATTGACTGAGCGCACTACCCACTCCAAATGCTTACCCAGTCCACTGCCGTTGTTCGATGCACTGGAGCCGGCACGTCCAATCACCAAGAGACGACTGCCGTCTTGTTGCTCCGCCAGTGTTTCTTCCACATCACCGTGGCGCAGGCGGGTGTCCACAGCAGCAGCCCCAGATGCCAAAGCCCGTTCGCGCAACCGGTTGAGAAAAATCCGTCCGGCCTCGCGAGCGGCTCGTGTGCGTTCCTCGTCCTCTGTGCTCAACTTGGTCAGCAGCTTCTCTTGTGCCCCAAGGCCAATAGCCCCGCTGT
The DNA here is from genome assembly GCA_011391115.1 of Candidatus Egaibacter danicus. Next base: position 1,375 of record JAABRC010000354.1, read on the forward strand.
GGTCTTGACCGGCGGCAAGTTCTACATGACGGTCCAACACATGCAATAGCTCCATGGGCGCCTGGAGTTGGCGCGCAGCCCATGCTGCATAGTCAGCAACCACCTCAGAGGCAGCAGTCGAATCGACACATGCCAGAATTTTTTGTTCGTTGTTCATGGTCGTTCTCCTTCAGTGGCCCATCAGCATGTCGTCGGCACCGTCTTTGTCATGGCTGGCAAACTTGTCCACCATGGTTGCGCTAGCCTCGTTCAAGCCAATCACCTCTACGCTCGTGCCCTCCCTGCGGAACTTCAACACTACTTTGTCAAGTGCGCTAACAGCCGTGATGTCCCAGAAGTGGGCGCGTCCCACGTCAATGCGAACCCCGTCCAGCACCTCTTTGTAGTCAAACGCATTGGTGAACCGGTCCGCAGACGCGAAAAACACTTGGCCGATCACGTTGTAGGTGCGGGTGCGACCTTCATCTTCCGTTCTGGAAGTCACCCGCATGATGCGGCCTACCTTCTGGGCAAAGAAGAATCCAGACAACAAGACCCCGGTCAGCACGCCCTTGGCCAGATCATGGGTAGCTACGGTCACGATCACCGTGGCAATCATGACCACACTGGAACTCTTAGGGTGTTCACGAAGGTTCTTGATAGAGCCCCAGTTGAAGGTTCCGATAGACACCATGATCATCACGGCCACCAAGGCAGCCATGGGAATCTGGCGGACCCATTCACCCAGAAACACCACCAAAATCAGTAGCACCACACCTGCCACCAAGGTGGAAAGCCTGCCACGGCCACCCGACTTCACGTTGATGACAGACTGCCCAATCATGGCGCAGCCCGCCATGCCACCGATGAAGCCCGTGGCAATGTTGGCAACACCTTGTCCGACGCATTCGCGGTTCTTGTTGCTCTTGGTATCGGTCAGGTCATCCACAATGGTCGCTGTCATCAGGGACTCCAAAAGTCCCACCACCATCAGGGTCAGTGAGTAGGGAAGGATGACCATCAGTGTTTCCAGGTTGAAGGGCACATTGGGAATTAGGAAGCTTGGCAAGCTGTCCGGCAGTTGGCCCATGTCACCAACCGTGCGGATGTCTAGGCCGAGCCCGATGGACACCCCGGTCAACACAACAATGGTGACCAAGGGCGAGGGAACGGCTTTGGTGATGTAGGGCAGGCCGTAAATGATGGTCAGACCAGCCGCAGTCATCGCATAGACATGCCAGGTGACATTCGTTAGCTCTGGCAACTGGGCCATGAAAATCAGGATTGCCAGTGCGTTCACAAAACCTGTGACCACAGAGCGCGATACAAATTGCATCAACTGTCCCAGCTTGACCCAGCCTGCGACCATCTGAAGCACGCCGGTCAAAACAGTCGCCGCAAGCAGGTAGTCCAGCCCGTGGGACTTAACCAAGGAGACCATCACCAGCGCCATGGCACCTGTGGCGGCTGAAATCATACCTGGACGACCGCCAACAAAGGCAATCAGCGTAGCTATTGAGAAGGAAGCATAGAGGCCGACTTTGGGGTCGACGCCCGCAATGATGGAAAAGGCAATGGCCTCTGGAATGAGCGCCAGTGCAACCACCAACCCGGCAAGTAAATCGTTTCGGACATTGGAAAACCAGTCCTGTCGAAGGGAATGTAATGACATGAAGCGTTCCGTCCTGCGGACGGATGGTTTGTGAGTTAGAAAACAGACGCCTAGTCCGCAGGGACTGAGCGATTGTGTTTGGAGCAGAAAAGCGGACTCGCCCAAAGGGGGTGAGGCTAAATGCTTCAGGGGCGCGCGAGCCTAGAGAAAAACTCAAGGCGGCGTAACTGCGTGGAAATGGCCGCGTGGCATACTCTGGCCCCGGTAGTAAATCGGGGGCCGGTTGCGGAGTGATGCCGTTAAAGTCATTGATGCATTTT
>JAABRC010000355.1 GCA_011391115.1 Candidatus Egaibacter danicus
CAAAGGCAAGACACCGGAAATTGACGCTGCCATTCAGAGCGCCCTCGCTGATTTTGAGCCGACGCTGGAGTCTTTTGAGGGCCAGTTCATTCGTCTGCACGCCACCATCACCGGCGGCGCTCCGATCCCCGTCACCCTGGCGGATGCCCGTGCTTCGCTGGAACTCATCACCGCGATTTACCATTCCGGCGAAACCGGTGTGGCGGTCACGCTCCCGATACCCAAAGACCACCCCAAATACAGCAGCTGGGTGCCTGCCAAAGGTGGTTTTCCGAAAGCAATCCATCATGGCTGAACTGACCCTGCGCAGCGTTGTCAAACGTTATGGCACCACACAAGTGGTTCATGGCATCGACCTGGACATCAAGAACGGCGAATTCGTAGTTTTCGTCGGTCCCTCCGGCTGCGGCAAGTCAACACTGCTGCGCATGATTGCCGGCCTCGAGGAAATCTCGGATGGAGAGCTCTGCATTGACGGCGTGCGCATGAACGAAGTGGCTCCCGCCAAGCGCGAAATCGCCATGGTATTCCAGTCCTACGCCCTGTACCCCCATATGAGTGTGTACGACAACCTCGCGTTCGGCCTGCAAACCGCTGGCGAAAAAAAGGACGTGATCGACAGGCGCGTGCAGCATGCCGCGAAGATGCTGAAGATCGATACCTACCTGCAACGCAAGCCAAAAGCCCTGTCCGGCGGGCAGCGCCAGCGTGTGGCCATTGGTCGCGCCATCGTTCGTGAGCCCAAACTCTTTTTGTTTGACGAACCACTGTCCAATCTGGATGCCGAACTGCGTGTGCAGATGCGGGTTGAACTGTCCAAACTGCATGCCGATCTGGGCACCACCATGATCTACGTCACCCATGATCAGGTGGAAGCCATGACCATGGCCGACCGCATTGTGGTGCTGCGTGATGGTGTGATTGAGCAGGCCGGTTCACCGCTTGAGTTGTACAACCATCCGGCCAACCGCTTTGTGGCTGGCTTCATCGGCAGCCCCAAGATGAATTTTCTGGATGGCGTGGCGGCGGGACACACTTCTGCGGGTCTTCAAGTCAGGCTCCATGGCGGCGAGACCGTGACCGTTCCAGCGGCAGCATCACAGATCGCAGATGCTGCGCCTGTTTGCGTCGGTATCCGGCCTGAGCACGTGGAGCTGGCAGCTGGCGGGCTGCCGATGCAGGTTGCGCTGACGGAGCAATTGGGCGGCAACACCGTGCTCTATGGTTCCCTGAGCGCACAGCAATCCCTTGTGGTCCAGGTCGTGGGGCAAAGCCACATCAAGCGCGGCGACACCGTTCACGTGCAATTGCCGGCAGCCAGCTGCCATGCCTTTGCCGCAGATGGACGGACATTTTCAAAGTGATTTTTTTCAACAAGGAGACACTGAAATGACATCGACCTTTCCCTTACGAAAACTCCTGGCTGCAGGCTGCCTGATGGTGGTGGCGGGCAGCGCCCTGGCTCAATGGAAACCCACCCGACCCATTACCCTGATCGTGCCCTGGGCACCTGGCGGCTCCACGGATCAGGTCTCACGCGTCACTGCCGCAGAACTTGAAAAGTACCTGGGCCAAAAAATCGTGATCCTGAACCAGCCTGGCGCATCCGGCTCCGTAGGCACCAAGAACGCCATGGAAGCACCCAAAGACGGTTACACGTGGGCCGCCGGTGGCGCCAAGGATCTGGGCACCTACAAAGTGCTGGGCATGCTGGACACATCTGCCAAAGACTGGAACCTGTATCTCAACGTCGCCCACATCGCCGTGGTGGGCGTGAATGCCGACACGCCTTACAAAACCATGAAAGATCTGCTGGACGCCATGAAGGCCAAGCCTGGCAGCATCTCCGTTGCCACTGCAGGAGTCAACTCCAGCGGACACTCCGCCATTGAAACGATTGCACGTGTTGCCGGCGTCACCTACAAACACGTCACCTACGATGGGGGTGCACCCGCCGCAGTCGCCACGGCCTCTGGAGAGACCCAGGTCACTACCCAGCTGGCTGCAGAGCAGACCGACATGATTCGCGCCAAAAAAATTCGACCGCTCGCGGTTGTAGGTGACAAGTCGATCGAAATCGAAGGTTATGGTGTCATTCCACCCCTATCGCAGTTCCTGCCCGGTTTCACCGACCCGATCAACTACTTCGGTATTTTTGTTCCCAAGGGTGCACCACCAGAAGTCGCACAGACACTGGACAAGATTTGGGCCACGGAAATGAGCAAGAACGAGGCACTGAAAAAGTATGCCCAGTCACGCGGGGCCATGTTCGCACCCATGGCCGGTGAAGACGCTCAAAAAGCAGTCTTCCCCGCCATCCAGTCCTATGCATGGACACAACAGGCCGCCGGAAAAGCCAAGGTATCTCCCGACACCGTCGGTATCCCCAAACCCTGACGTAGCACAAGGTACAACATGGATGAGGGTGGAAAAACCACCCGCTCCGACATTTGGGGCGGCGTGGCTTGGGTGACTTTTGGCTCGGTGATTCTGGTCGAGGCCCTGCGCATGGACCGTTTCACCAGCATGGGCGCCACCGTGTACACCATGCCAGGTTTTGTGCCGGGCATGATTGGCGTGGTCGTCATGGTGCTGGGTCTGGTTCTGGCGCTACGCGGCTGGCACCGCCTGAAAACGTCATCCTCATCCCCTGAATCAGTTGAACCAGCTGAGCCCATCATCAATGGCCGTATCGGCTTCACGATCCTTCTCACCTTGGTCTACGCAGGCGGACTGATCGGTCGCGTGCCTTTCTGGCTGGGCACGGCATTGTTTGTCGGCACCTTCACCTGGCTGTTCGCCCCTCCCGAACAGTCCGTGCAACGGCGTCTGACCAGTTGCGTGCTGGCCGGCGGGCTGACGTCGGCGGTGGTTTCCATCGTGTTCCAGGAAATCTTTCTGGTGCGCCTGCCATGAAATACCCTCGACATGTTTGAAGGGCTGATCTCGTTCTGGCACTCCATCGTGCATTTCAGCACGCCGGAAGTCATCTTCTATGCCCTGCTGTCTTCGCTGGTCGGCGTGGTGATGGGTGCGCTGCCGGGGCTTACCGCCACCATGTCGCTGGCCTTGATGACCACATTGACCATCAAGTTGCCGCACGACCAGGCCCTGCTGATTCTGGTGTGTACCTACGTGGGTGCGATCTATGGGGGCTCGCGTTCAGCCATTCTGCTGAACATCCCTGGCACACCGGCCTCCGCAGCATCCTGCCTGGACGGTTATGCCCTGGCCCGCCAGGGCCTGGCGGGACGGGCAATGGGCATTGCCACCAGTGGCTCGG
>JAABRC010000356.1 GCA_011391115.1 Candidatus Egaibacter danicus
GCTTGCACCGCCGCTTCTGGCGTGTTGGCAATTGCTGGTGCAAAGCGGCCGGATTGAACTGCCAGGCTGATCAGCAAAGTCGCCAGCAATGCGATCGCGACGATTGCACCAGCTTTTGCTGGCGCAGCGAGCGCGCGAAACACCCGATCCAACGACTCGGCATCGCGCCCAGACCCCGCTGTTGCACGCCACTGCTGCGCCAGGGGAGTCGCGATCAAAAACGGTGTCACCAGACCGAGAAGTGACACATTGCGTTGATGTTTGAGGGCAAGATGGGTCAGGCCCAACACAAGTAGCAGTCGCAGCCAGGGCAGGCGCATGCGGCCCGTGCCCGCAAGCGCCAGTATCAGTAGCAGCCAGATCTCCATCGTCTGAAAATGTTGAAAATTGGGCGATTTCCACTCACCAATCAACTCAAGACTAATGGTCATGCCCATCATCTGAACCGGATGCCAAAGGCCTTGCCAGCCCGAGGGCGTGACCATCGCTGTCGCCACTGCCAATCCGATAAATCCTGCCCAACGCCAGGCAGCCTTGCGTTGCTGTCCGGCAGGGGTGAGCAGCGTCGCATCAAGTGCCAGCGCCGCGCCCAGTGCAAGACCGAGCATGAAACTGCCATGCAAATTGGCCCACAGTACCATCAGCGGCAGCAGCCACCAGGGTGGATTGCGACCCTTTTCTCCCGCGTTAACCAGCGACCCTACCCAAATGGCAAGCAGCGGCCAAGAGAGAACATGAGGGCGGACCAGAAGATGCCCCACCATCATGCTTGCGGCAAAGACCGTATAAAGCAAGGCATGAACTGGCTCCATGCGTGCCAGCAGGAACCGCATCAGGTAGGCCAGCGTACCGGCAAATACCAGTGCAACCAGTACGCCCAGCCCCGCCCAGCCGGCCGCTTGGTATATGCCGGTGAGAACAAGCTCGGACAGCCATTCGTGCGCTACCCATGCGGTGCCTGGCATCGAATGCGAAAAAACATCAATTTTCGGCACGGCACCGTGCTCAAGAATCCAGCGACCTGTGGCGAGATGCCAGTATGTATCGGGGTCAGACAGCACATCGAAGCGTTCGTATCCGAGCACAGCCAGCAGGGTCAAAGCGGCGACCAGCAGGGGCCATGACATGCCGAACGTTCTAACGGTGCAAGGTGTGGAATTCAATGCACTTTGAATGTCTGGCATGTGATTACTTTCATGTTCAGGGGGTGAATGGCATGTCGCCACCGACGCTACGCTATTCTCAATGTACTGGCTCATAGACAGGAGAGATTGATAATTCGCAAACCACGTTTTGCATTGGGGGTCTCCAGTCCCAAGTCTCTGACGCCATTGATTTCCGACAGTCGACACCACACCGGATGCTCGTAAGCTTGGCCGCACTTCTGCTGGTTTATGCCTTGGCACGCGGGATCTGGCCGGAGTTAAAGGAACTCAAGGTACTGAACGTGCTTCACTTGGAAACAACGGACCTGGCACCGAGGGTTTTCAGTAATGGCAGTTTTTGAAGGGGAAGTGCAATTGCATGAATATAGTTTGCTGCGAGCCGGAAAAATTGAGTGCACCAATGTTCTTTGCGCTCCGGGTTCTTCGAAACGGAGTTTGCGGTGAATGAGTTGATACGCCTGCACGGCTTGCCGCCCTTGGTGAATGACCACACCCGCATGCTGGTGCTGGGCAGCTTTCCCAGCGTCGCGTCGCTGGCGCGCCTGCAGTATTACGCCCATCCGCAAAATGCTTTGTGGCGGCTGTTGCAGGCGCTCTGGCCGACGAGCCCCATGCCGGGGCCGGACGCGTATCCCCAGCGCACCGACTGGCTGCTGGACAAGGGTCTCGGCCTGTGGGACGTCTATGCGTCGTGCGAGCGCCAGGGCAGCCTGGATGCCGCCATCCGCCAGCCGCAGGTCAACGACCTGGCTGGTCTGCCGGGCCGCTGCCCCGAACTGCGCTTGATTGCGCACAACGGCGGCGAAAGTTTTCGGCATGCGCGCTTCACCCGCACGCTCGGCTTGCCGGTGTATCGCCTGCCCTCGAGCAGCCCGGCCAATGCCAGTTGGTCATTCGAGCGCAAACTGGCGGCGTGGCGCGAGGTGGTGGGGCTGGCTGGCTTGTTGTAACGCAACGCCATCCAGGTCACTGAGTGTGGCCGACACGTTCAGTGATAGTCTTCTTCACGTTGATGACGAACAGCACCGATGATGACCGTTTTGCCGTCAACGACTTCGAACAGCGCAACGTAGCCGGAAGCGCCGAACGGGATGACAAGTTCGCGAACAAAGGGGTTGATCCCCGCCTTGCGGCAGGCAAACGGCGAGGACGACAAAAAAGCGATGCCATCCCTGATGGCTTGGACTGCCCTGGCCGGGGTATCCAGGTCGCCTGTTTCACTGTCGAGTTCACGCTGGAGTGCGAAATCAAACAGGCGCTCCAAATCAACGGCTGCCGCCGGGCTGAATTCGACTTTGTAGGTCATCAACTGCGCTGCGCTTTCGTCTTCCTGGCTGCAGCCAATTTGGCTTCCAGCTTGGCCATCATCACCTCGGCAGGAATGCCACTACCTGCGCGCTGGGTATCTTCGATGGCAGCGATGCCGCGCCGGACGAACTCGGCCTGATCTTTGCGCATTTGAACGGTCGAGCGAACCGCGTTTTCGACGAATGCCGAAAGCGACTCGCCCGGCTCAAGCACGCTTTCAAGTTCCATTCTGAAATCGGGCTTGACGCGAATGGGGGGAATGGTGGCAGTTTTCATGAAGCGATTGTATTGCAGGGGCGATACGTTGTCGCGTCAACCAGCCGCCATGCAAACCAGTCACCGCTGTGAAATCTTAGGATGCGACTACAGCGTGGCTGGTTACCCCTCCAGCCCCCTCCCCAGCCGCCACTGCTTCACCATCGCGTACAGCGCCGGAATCACCGCCAGTGTCAGCACCGTGCTGGAAAGCATGCCGCCCACCATCGGCGCGGCGATGCGGCTCATGACTTCAGAGCCGGTTCCTGTCCCCCACATGATGGGTAACAGACCGGCCATGATGGCCACCACGGTCATCATCTTGGGTCGCACACGCTCCACCGCGCCTTCCATGATCGCGGCATACAGGTCGCCGACTTCTGGCTCACGCCCGTCTGCCCGGCACTTGGTTTTGATGGCTTCCCAGGCGTGATCAAGATAGATCAGCATGATGACGCCTGTCTCGGCCGCCACCCCTGCGAGCGCGATAAAGCCGACCGCCACCGCCACCGACAGGTTGTAGCCCAGAATCCACATCAGCCAGACGCCGCC
>JAABRC010000357.1 GCA_011391115.1 Candidatus Egaibacter danicus
CCTTCGCCACGGCGCTGGCCGCCGCGCTCGGGCTGGGCTTCGTGGCGGCCGACGCCGCCGTGCTCGCCAAGATGGCCACCACCCACGCGCTGCGCCACGCGCGCGCCGTGGGTCAGGGCGCGGGGCCGGTGGTCGCACAGCCGGGCTTTGGCACCGACCCGGCGCTGCTGCCCCAGCTGAGCCTGGGCGAACGGGCCCCCGAAGCGTGGGCCGTTCGAGAACGCGGCAAAGCCCCCGGCGTCTACGCCATCGTGGACAGCGCCGAGCGCGCGGAAGCCGTGCTGCGCGCCCGGCCCACGGTGCTCACCATTCAGCTGCGCATGAAACGCCCGGTGGGCCTGGACGACGCGGCCTGGGCCGCCCAACTCACCGAGGCCATCCAGCGCGGCCAGCGCGCGGCCGACGCGGCCGGTGCCACGCTGGTGGTCAACGACCACTGGCGGCTCGCGCTGCAGGCCGGCGCGCGCGCGCTGCACCTGGGCCAGGAAGACCTGCTGGCCCTCACACCCGATGAGCATGGGCAGCTTCAGGCCGCAAGGCAGCGGGGCGTGACGCTCGGCCTGAGTTCTCACAGCCTGTGGGAGCTGTGCCGCGCGGCGGGCATGGCGCCCGACCTGATCGCCTGCGGACCGGTGTGGCCCACCACCACCAAGGACATGCCCTGGCGGCCGCAGGGCCTGGACAACCTGGCCTGGTGGGCCCACATGGCGCCCGCGCCGGTGGTGGGCATCGGCGGCATCCTCGAACCCGCTCAGCTGCAGGCCGTGGCAGCGGCCGGCGCGGCGGGCGGCTGCGTGGTGCGTGGTCTGGGTGCGGAGCCTTCGGAAACCTTGCCCGCCTGGCTGGCCGCCTGGCAGCAGGGCGGCGCGAACCGGCTCCCCGACGCCGTGCCCCTGCTGCCGCACCCGATGTTGCATACCTGAGAAGGTGTGAACAGCGCCAGCAAGCCATCGCAGAGCGCCGAGGCGGGTTCACCGACACCCCTGCGAAGTCAACCATGCAGCGGGACACGCGCTCAGGCGCTTCGTGAGAACGACACGGGGTCATGCGCCTGAACTGCTGCCGCGCCAACGTTGTTGCGCGAGGTACATGCTTACAGGTTCTCGCCCAGCTGCACCCGATTTGACGGGAATCGACCGGGTCTTTGTCGGGGAGTGGGCTCACGCGACAGCCCCATGCCGACCCGCTGAAATGGCTGGTGTGGCCAGCGATTGCGATCAGCGGAGGGCGCACCGCTATCTCACGGTCTGTAGCCAGCAGCGGTCATTCGTAGGACAGCGGGCCCCGCTATCCCTATGTCGGTTTCAGCTTTACAGCAGACGAAGCAAATTCTGAACTGTCACGTCCTGAACACGTGCGTCAGAATTTCTGGCTGCGCTTTGCAATTCATCGCTATTGTGAAATCCAGATCCCACACAAGTGAACTTGTGAGCCGGCTTCGCAAGGAAAGTCGTCCATTGAAGTCACCCTATAAGAAAAAGGGGACGCCGGGTCAACTCAACGATACGAAACGCTTCCCAAACTTCCATCCGAAAAACTACACTTCATTCGCCCCTTTGTACTTGCAGTGGGGTTCAAAGCATTCGTCCATCATCAAACTGAGATTTCGTAATGAACATTAACTTCCTCTCACGCCGACAATTCCTGTCGGCTCTTGCGCCGGCTCTTGCGTCGGTCACAATCGCAATTACATTGGTACCCACCAGCGTGATGGCCTACGACGAAAACTCGACTGCCTCAATCAATGTTGATCCCAAGGGTGTGGCGCTGCAGGGCTTCGACCCTGTCACCTACTTCGGCAGCTTGGCGCCCCAAAAAGGCTCCAGTGGCTTTACTGCAGTCCACGACGGGGCCACGTACACCTTTGCTTCAAATGGCAATCGAGAGAAATTCATGGCTGCTCCAGAAAAGTACGCTCCGCAATTTGGCGGCTTCTGCGCCATGGGTGTAGCGCTGGGTAAAAAGTTCGACGTTGACCCTAACGCCTACAAAGTAGTTGATGGCAAGCTTTACCTGAACCTTAACAAGGAAGTTCAAAAGCGTTGGATCGACGACGTACCAGGCAATATCAAGATCGCCGAAAAGAGTTGGCCTGCGCTCAAAGGACTCAAGCCCAAGGGGCTGTAATAGAAAAGAATGAAATGGGGTCAATCCACAGTCAAAACTGAACCCATCAAATTCTAAAATTCAATTGCCGCCTGTAAGGCTGCGCACCTTTCCCAACGAAGGCTTCCGAGGGGCTGGGTCGACTTGAGCTTTCAGCGCGCCGCCCAGTGCTGCCCTGATCTCTGGACGAGCGGCTAGCCCCAGAAGCGGGCCTATGGTGGCCTGGGCCGTGCGACCGCAGATATGCAACGCCAACACATCCTCGGGGTTGAACATCATTGGTGGAAAATGCGCCCGCGTGCGAAGCAAGCAACCGGCGCTCGCCTCAAGCATCAATCTGCGTTCCTGAAGGAATCGGCTCCTTGATTTTTCGGTAGACGGTGCGCAAGAAGACTTGCATTTTGCGGGCGAGGTTGGTGCTTGAAAGGCCGTCCGTCTGCCTTGCCAGCAGCTGAGCCAGCCGAAACAGGAAGTGAGTTTCCTCTCAGGCGTGGGCGTGTACCGTGGTGTGCCATATCTGACCACTGCCAGGGCCAACAAGTGCATGAGTCAGAGTGTCCAGAGTTTTATCTACTGGCCGCCTGTGCCAGGCAGAGCCTGCCCCATTCAAGCGTCTGCGACAACGTCCACTGCGACTGCTACGCATCAATGAGTCGAGCGGGACAGGCTGCACAGCAATCGAGACGATTTGCCGCCGCAAGGTCGACTACCCCGAACAAAATCGAACAGGTCCACTTGGCGCGCAGCGCACGCCGATCGGGCACCCTTTCACAACCATACCCGGAGACAACATGAATATCGGATGCAAAGTGCATGGATACGGTCCCACAAAACTCTTGTTCCTGCATGGCTGGCTGAGCGATCACACCATCTATTCAAGTGTTCTTCCGTACTTTGACCATGATCGGTTCACGGTTGCTTTGATGGACTACCGCGGATACGGAACGTCCATGCACCTGAGCGGCCAGTTCTCGCTGGACGAGGTGGCTGGCGACGCGCTCGAATTGGCAGAAAGACTGGGCTGGAAAACGTTCCATGTTGTCGGCCACTCGATGGGTGGAATGATCGCGCAGAAAATGGCGCTCCATTCTCCTGCGCAACTGGCATCGTTAATAGCGATAACACCGGTTCCAAGTTCCGGCTTCGCACTCGATGCCGCTACTCAAAGCTTC
>JAABRC010000358.1 GCA_011391115.1 Candidatus Egaibacter danicus
GGCCGCCAGGCACAGGTCCAGCGGCGGTGCTTCTTTCAGGCAGGCCCCGCATTGCGCGAGGCCGGCGGGCAAGGGCAGGGCGCAGGTGCTGCAGCGGTGCATGGGCTGGGCAAATTCGGCCACGCAGGGGTCGCAAACGGGTTGTGCCGGCCAGCTGCGGCAGACGCGGCACTGGCTTGCGGGTGGTCGCAACATCCTTGAAAACAGGTTTCTGAACATTCAGTCAATATACTCGCGTCTCTTTTCCAAATGCGCCATGGCTGACCAAAACCCTCCCTCCGTTGATCCACAGGCCGTGCGGCGCTGGCACAACCGGCCGGCGGCCGAGTCTGCCTGGCTGCACGAAGAGGTGGCGCGGCGCATGCAGGAGCGGCTCGACTGGATCAAGAGCCAGCCGCAGAGCTGGGTGCATTGGGCGCCGCTCAATGGCGGGATGGCGGCCCATGCCTTGTTGCAGCAACGCTATCCGAAGGCGGCCTGTACCCTGGTCGAGGCCGGTGAGGCGCGCGCACTGCATGTCGCGCGGGCCGTGACCCCGCCCTGGTGGCAGGCGCAGCGCTGGTTGCACGCCAAGCCCCGGGTGGCCACGCAGGTGACGCAGCCCGCCGACATGCTGTGGGCCAACATGAGCTTGCACCTGACCGATCAGCCCCAGGCCTTGCTGCAGCAGTGGCATCAGGCCCTGGCTGTGGATGGCTTCCTGATGTTTTCCTGTCTGGGCCCCGATACGCTGAAGGAATTGCGCGTGCTTTACCAGGCTCTGGGCTGGCCCGCGCCGAGCCATGAATTTACCGATATGCACGATTGGGGCGACATGTTGGTGGCGGCTGGTTTTGCCGAGCCTGTGATGGACATGGAGCGCATCACGCTCACGTTCGAGACGCCGCAGCGCGTGCTGCAGGAGTTAAGGGGTTTGGGGCGCAACCTGCACCTGGAACGCTTTCAGACTTTGCGCGGGCGCCGCTGGCACAGTCAGTTGCTGCAGGCCATCGAAAAAAGCGCCATGCAACTCACTTTTGAAGTGGTGTATGGCCATGCCTTCAAGCCAGCGCCCAAGCTGACGGTGAGTGCGCAAAGTGAAATTTCGCTGGATCAGATGCGTGCCGCCCTGACGCGCGGCAAAGCGGCAACGCGTTCTGTTCCGAAACCAAGCCTGGATCAACATGAATGAATTCAACTTTCGCTGGGCGCTGATGCTGCTGTGTCTGCTGATATTTGGCCTGTCGTTCGCGGTGCTGATCGGGGCGGCCTGGCGCCACCATCGGCACGGTGAAATGGAGCGGGTCAATTTTCACAGTTCACTGGCCATCGAGATTGCCTGGACAATCGCGCCCTGCATCATCGTGTTGCTCTTGGTGTGGCCGACCGCGCGCATTTTCTGGTCCCCGTGATCGGTATTGGAATCGGCCCGGAATGCGGTCAACTTATGGGGTTTCCCCCTGTAGTTTCGGAATAATTTGTTAGCGATGATCCATTAGAATATATTGATAAATGTCAACTAGTCGATCAACAGTTGATCATCATCTCCCCAATAAGGACAGCGATTTATGCGTAGCATGTACAAGTTTGCCTTGAGCGTTCTGCTGGCTTTGGGCTCGGCGGCAGCTTTGGCTGGTTATGCTTTCAATTTTCCGGAGCCCGTCACACCGATTGCCCGCGAAACGCTGCACATGCACAACCTTGTGATGGTGGTGATTCTGATCCTGTTTTTTTTGGTCTTCGGCTTGCTGATTTATTCGTTCGTCGTGCATCGCAAGGCCGCCGGCTACAAGGCGGCCAATTACACGGGCCCGAAGAATCGCAAGCAATGGCTTTGGGTGCTGTCGCCTTTTGCCTTGCTGTTTGTCATCGATTACGCCGTCTTTGGTATTCCTGCCTACCACGCGGTGGTGATGTATGAAGACACCAAGACCGACGCCGAGTTGGTGGTCAAGGTAACTGGCAGCCAGTGGTTGTGGCAATACGAGTTTCCGGCAGAAGGCGTGAGTTTTACCAGCCGCATGACCACCCCGCGTGACCAGATTGAAGGCGGGGCGGCCAAGGGTGAGCACTATTTGCTCGAAGTGGACAACCCGCTGGTGCTGCCCGTGGGCAAAAAAGTGCGTTTCATCACCACCTCCAACGATGTGATTCACAGTTGGTGGGTGCCGGCTTTTGGTGTCAAGCGCGATGCAGTACCCGGCTTCCTGCGGGAATTCTGGGCCACCGTTGAAAAAACCGGCACCTACCGCGGTCAGTGCTCTGAGCTTTGTGGCAAGGAGCACGGTTTCATGCCCGTCGTGGTCAATGTGGTGAGCCAGGAAGAGTTTGCCAAGTGGCTGGCCAGCAAAAAAGCCCCGGCGGCCCCCGCAGCAGCGCCAACGGCCGCCATGGCGCCCGTGGCTCAGCTTGTGCTGGCAAAAGCGCAGTAAGCCGGCATCAATTTTCAGAAATTCAGTAGAAGGAGTTGGCAATGGCACACGATATGGCACATGGTTTGCCGGCAGGCGATTCCCATGCGGGACACTACAAGGGGGGGTGGCTGCGCTGGTTGGAAACCACCAACCACAAAGACATCGGCATCATGTACCTGGTTTTCGGTTTTGCCATGCTCTTCGTGGGTGGTGCCATGATTCTGGTGGTGCGAGCCGAGTTGTTCCAGCCCGGCCTGCAATTCGTGCAGCCTGAGTTGTTCAACCAGTTGATCACCCTGCACGGCCTGGTCATGGTATTTGGCTTTGCCATGCCGGCGGCCACCGGACTGGCCAACTACATGCTGCCCATGATGATTGGTGCCCCCGACATGGCGCTGCCACGTTTGAACAACTGGGGTTTCTGGATCTTGCCGCCAGCGGCCATCATGCTGACGCTGCCGTTTTTCCTGGGCCTGATGGGGATTGGCCCGGGCGGCGTCGATACCGGCTGGACGCTCTATGCACCCTTGTCGATCCAAAGCGGCTGGGGCATGGACTTTGCCATTTTTGCCATTCACATGCTCGGTGTGTCGTCCATTCTGGGTTCGATCAACGTGATAGTGACCATTTTGAACATGCGCGCGCCGGGCATGACCATCATGAAAATGCCGCTGTTCGCCCACGGTTTCCTGATGACGGCCGTGCTGCTCATCACCATCATGCCGGTGTTCGCTGGTGGCGTCACCATGGTGTTGATGGACCGCCACTTCGGCACCCATTTCTTCAATGCCGCCGGCGGCGGTGACCCCGTGCTGTGGCAACACATTTTCTGGTTCATGGGTCACCCCGAGGTCTATGTGCTGCTGTTGCCGAT
>JAABRC010000359.1 GCA_011391115.1 Candidatus Egaibacter danicus
TCGCACCAGCTGGCGCTGACGCAGCCCGCCGTCAGCAACGCATTGCGCCGGCTGCGTGACACCCTGGGCGATGAGCTGCTGGTGCGCAAAGGGCGTTTTCTGGAGCCCACGCCGCGCGCGCAGGCGCTGTGGCCCGCAGTCCGCTCCGCTTTGCAGCAGTTGCAGGATGTGCTCAGTCCTACGGCATTTGAGCCGCAAAACGCAGGAACGACCTATGTACTGACCATGGCGGATGCCACCGCAGCAGAGCTGATGCCCGGGCTGCTCGCGTGCATTACGCAGCTGGCTCCGGGCGTGTCACTGCGGGTGGTTCCACTGACCACACGCGATCCGCGGCGCTTGCTGGAGGAAGGCCACGCGGACCTGGCCATCGGACACTTCCCGGCGGTGCTGGCGGACTTGACGGCCCGTGCGCAGGCGGGCGAACCCATCGCCTACCTTCACCACCGGCTTTTTTCCGGAGACTATGTGTGTGCCATGCGACGCGACCATCCGATGGCGAGCGCAGCTTTCACACTGGACCGCTTTTGTGAAGCACGCCACATGCTGGTGAGCTTTTCAGGGCGTCCTTTCGGCTTTGTCGACGAGGCCCTCGCGAACCTGGGACGCAGCCGACGGGTCGTGCTGACGGTCAACCAGTTTTTTACCGCCGGCAAGGTCGTGGCGCACTCTGATGTACTGACGGTGCTACCGCGCCATTTTGTGGGCGTCACCGGACTATCCGATGACCTGGTGCTGCGGGAGTTGCCTTTTGACGTAGCGCCCATTCATGTGGACGCGCTGTGGCATTTGCGCCAGGACGGCAGCAGCGCACACCAGTGGCTGCGCACCCAGATCCGTGATCTGGCACTGGCGCGTTTCGGCGCTTCCCATACTTAATTGCGCCTTCAGCGTGGGGGCATTGATTTGCATCAAGTGGGTGCGCTGGTACGCTCCTACACTCGTGACAAACATAAGGAAATCACCATGAAAATTTTGCTCGCTGTGGACGGTAGCCCTTTCAGCAAGAAGATGCTGGCCTATCTGGTCACGCACGACAGCCTGTTTACAGCCGACCACGACTACACGGTGTTTACCGCCCAGAGCGCTGTGCCGCCAAGGGCGCGTGCGGCCGTCGGCAAAGATATTGTGGACAAGTACTATGCCGACGAAGCGGAGAAGGTCCTGGCGCCGGTTGACAAGTTTCTACAACGCCATGGACTCACTGCCAAAAGCAGCTGGAAAGTCGGCCCCCCCGGACCTGCCATCTCCAAGTTGGCCTCAGATGGCAAATTCGATCTGATCCTTATGGGTTCACACGGCCACGGGACCGTCGCCAATCTGGTCATGGGTTCTGTCGCCACGCAAGTGCTGGCGCACTGCAAGGTGCCGGTCCTGCTGGTGCGTTAGCCGCGAAAACTTCAGTCAGAGCGGGCGTTCAGCCCGTCAAAACAGGTGGACAGCACCAGCTCAACGATTTCTGCATCGGTGTGCTGGTCACCCATCTTCAAAAACTCCAGCACGGGGTCGCAGGCACGGGCATACAGCGTGTAGAGCACGGCAATAGCCGGGAGTTTTGCGTTAAGTTGGCCGGCCGCCTGCGCAGTTTCTATCCAGCCACCGAGTGCATCACTCACCTCCATCAGCCCGTCCATGTAGCCGGTGTTCGTCAGCAAAGCCGTGCGTAAACTGGAATTCTGGCTGGGCAGCGAGGGCATTTGCCCCTGCAGCTTGAGCTCCATGGTCCAGCGCACCACGTCACGGAGTTTCTCCAACGCACTTTTCTGCGGCGGCAGCTGCGCCAGAAAAGCCTGGGCTCGCTGCATCACGCGCACCATGGCAGCAGCGGCGAGGTCTTCTTTGCTCGGAAAGTGTTTGTACAGGCTCGCTTTGGCGATACCCACATTGGCGGCCACTTCGTCCACCGTCATGGCTTCAAAGCCTTTTTCGGCCAGCAGGCGGTTAACGGTTTCAATGATGGCGTCTTCGCGCGCCTGAAGCATTTGCGCTTTGAATGACACTTTGATGGCAGGTGAGGAGGACATGCCAGTATTTTAACCGTGCCCGTCAAATTTTGTATTTCGCGGCCATTTTGTGACCGGTCGGTCTAGGGAATGACTGGCAGCCCGTGCGCCTGCTGCAGGCACTCTTGGAGCAGCCGCGTGGCCCGTGAAGCCTGGGGCGAACGGCGGGTGATGGCCAAAAACTCACAGTGGTAGTGAAATCGCGCCGGATGGATGGCCTGCATCTGCGCCTTGGCCACAAAGGCTTCCGCGTAGTGGTCGGGCAAAAAGCCCAGGAACTTGCCCGACAAAATCAGCGTGGCAATCGACTCCTGGTCAAACCCCGTGGCGCGCCGGGGCATGCGTTCGCGCTGGCTGATCTCCATGTTGGGTGAGTGGTAGCCCAGGCCGGCAAAGTCGTGCCCGCGCAGGTCTTTCCAGTCCAAAGCATCCAGGTTGCGGCCGAACAGCGCATGGCGGCTGCCGCAGTACAACAACATATCCTCGCCAAACAGCGCGGTGTATTCCAGCGTGTCGGACGTCCGATGCCCGGGCACGATGCCCAGCTGGTATTGACCATCCAGAACACCCCGCTCAATGGCCGTGAGCGGCGCCACATGCAGATGCAGGCCGACGTCCGGCGCCCGCTCGGTGAACAGGGCAATGGCCCGTGCAATATGGCTATTGGGATTGCTGGCGGTCTTGTCGAACACGGCCAGATGTAACTGCCCGCCCATGCGCTGGTGTATTTCGTCCACACCGCTGCGAAACGCATCGGTCGCCGCCAGCAACTGGGTGGTCTGCGCGTAGATTTTTTCGCCCTCGGGCGTCAACGAAAAACCGGCGCGCCCGCGCCGGCACAGGGTCAGGCCCAATCGGGTTTCCAGGTCTTTAATGTGGCGACTCACAGTGGACGTGCCGATATTGAGCTCCAGCTCGGCCGCGGCCATACCGCCGCAATCCACCACCGCGCGGAACACGCGCAGCAGGCGCAAGTCCATGTCGCTGATCTGGCCGAGTACGGCCTTGCTCTTTACTTTCATATAGTCGCAAATAAGTAGTGATATCTGTAGCTTTGTGAGAGTAACCCCGAGGCACACAATCTGTCCATTCCTTTCTTGAGCGCAGCACCATGAACCTCAATGACCGCACCACCGGTGAGCCCGTCACCTCCACCTCTGCCTTTCCGCGCGATCGCGCTTTCCTTGAAGCGCACTGGATGCCCTTTACCGGCAACCGCAGCTTCAAGCAAAACCCGCGCATGATCGTAAGCGCCGAGGGC
>JAABRC010000360.1 GCA_011391115.1 Candidatus Egaibacter danicus
GACCAGCGCAAAGAGAAGATGGCGAAGAAGCCCAAGAAAGACACTTCTGAACCCAAGAACTCCACATCCGATCGCCCCATGGCGCCGATGACTGCCGTGATTCCACGCGGCAAAGAAAAGAACAAATAGGCGCCCCTGCGCCGATTGCGGGGCGACTGTCAGTCGGCGGGTCTGGCGGGGGCATCCAGAACGCCGCCGAGTAAATCCGTCAGCTGATTGGCCCCCATCTTGAAGCCGCAGGCTTGCGCATGACCACCGCCACCCATGCTGCGCGCCAGTGCGATGCAGTCAAAATTGCGCTGGGAGCGCAAGCCGGCTTTCACCGTGCCCCCTTTTCCTGCGCACCACATCAGCGCGAAGGTTCCGGTTTTCCTGGACAAGATGTCACCCACCACGCTGTGAAAGACGCTGGGTGCGTTAACCATCAGTCCATGCTGGCCATTGAACACCAGCGGTTGCGCGCCATCCGCAATATCAGCCGCCAGCTTGTTGAATTTGTCATCCATGGCCTGCCCCCGCGCCATGAAAGCTTGCAATTGCTCAGGGTCGAAAGCCGCCATGGCCGCCCAATGTGCAAAGTCAAAGGGCTCCATATCGAGCGCCGCCAGGAAGCCCGCGCTCTGCGGGTATTGCCAGGTCCAGATGTCCCGGTCCTCAATGAAGCGCACCAGGTCGGGCAGAGGCTTGTCGCGTTGAAAAAATTCCCATGCAAGCCGCGAACCCGACTTGTTCATGTCGAAGTGCACCACGCCACAGCGGCAAGCAAATCCGGTCAGATGCTCGGCGGCGCTCTTGTGGTGGTCCAGCATGACCAGTTTGGCGGCCTGGGCATCAATGCCGCGCATGATCTCGGCGGAGAAGGAAAAATCGAGGATGTAGACTGCCCGCCCGCTTAGGTCGGGCAAATCGGCAACACTGCGGATATCTCCGTGATCCAGCCCCAGAAATTCAGCCTGACCGTCATAAAAAAGCCAGGCCGCCAACGCCGAGGCAAATCCATCCGGGCAGCTGTGGCCATGGTAAATGACCAGTGGGCGGGGGTCGTTCTTTTCGGGCGCAAACAGGAGTTGCAGGGGCAATAGGGTTTTCATGGAAAACCAATTGTCGCCCAGTCAAGGTCTCCCACCACACCGGGCGCTTGAAAGCCGGACGTGGTGAGTTTGCAGCCCCTGTGTTGGCTGTGCGCTGTCGGCCTCAATGCGGCAAGGCGACGGGCTTCCAGCCGGCGTGGTCAAAGTACTTGCCGTACGTGTTAAGCCCCTGCGCGATCTGGACCACGCCTGCCGCGCGACCCTTGCCCTTTTGCGTTCCCGCCGCAGCTTCCGCGCCGGCAAGCATGTCGGCAATCACCGTATGCAGTTGCGCGTCCGCCTTGGGATCGAGCTTGCAGTTCTGCACGATGTAGGCGACCTGGGTATTGACGTCTTTGCTGAAGGCATCGTAATCAGCCGCAGTGGCTTTGCCTGCGTGGGCCTTTGGCAATGTGACGTCCACAGATGCGTGGATAGCCATCATGGCCTGGCGCAAGGGATCATCGGTTGCCCACTTCTTGCCGGCATTGAGTTCAATCTTGTGTTTGGCGGCTGCGCCGTGCGCATCGTGGTCGGCGGCCAGGACCGCCAGCGGGCTTGCCAGCGTTGCGGCTATCAACCAATACATGGGGAATTTCATAGTGTGCTCCTGATCAGGTTAAGAAAAATCAGCCACGCGTTGGCATGACCTTGCTTGCCTTAACGAACATGCACTAAAAATGTTCCTTTTATTTTCGGTGCAACAACTCTTCTTCGGTGGACTCCTGTGCATAGCGCCCCAAAAGCAGGTTCATCAGCTTGGCGCGCTGGTTTTGATCCAGCACTTCGCGTTCAGCCAGCAGTTGCGTGATCACGCGCCGTTGCTGGGCATCCTGCAGCGCCGCGATTTGGGCCTGCCCGGCGTTGATCACCGCACGGTCTGGCACCGCTGCAAAAATGGCGCGCACCAGCGCTTCCCGGTGCTGGCGTATGTCGCGCCAGTTGGCGGCAAGATCGCGCAAGAAACCCGGCTCCAGTTGTTGCCAGCGCTGACGCTGTTCACGGGTCAATTCCAGGTAGTCCGGCAGGTTCAGTTGGGCCGATAGCGCAGCAGGTTGCGGCGCAGGTGGGCGGGCCTGTTTGAAAACCACCGCCCCGATGATGCCGATATTGAGTGACAGCGATATGGCCAACAGCCACTTTATGACAGCGCGGTTCATGGCATTCCTTTCGATAGATTGCAAAGCTCGGCCGCGGCACACAAGCCGCCGGGCGGCACCGGATCAAACACCCGCACCATCGTTGCGCGGGGCAAGCTAGTGGCACTGCCGGCCACCAACAATCCGCCAAGCCAGACGCCCGAGGCCATAGCCGCCGCCGCAAGCCCCGCTGGCAGCCAGCCAGACCAGGCCCAGCCAGGTCGTCTATGTCGTTTACGACCCGAAGCGGCACGCAGTTGATCCTGCAGACGCGCGCCCAGGTCAAACCCAAGTTCAGGCGAAGGCATCTCCTGCAGGCCGTTTCTCAGGGCGTGCAGGGCTTGAAGTTGCTGCTGACAATCCGGGCAATCCTGAACGTGTGAATGCAGACGCTCACGCACGCGGGGTTTGAGCATGTGATCCACATACGCCGAGAGATCATCAAAGGGTGGGCAATGCATGGCAATTTCTCCATTCAACGCGGTGTGGCTCCAATCAACGCACTGCGCGCCCGCGCAATACGTGATTTGACAGTGCCCAGGTTCAGACCCAGCACGTCGGCAATATCGTCATACGTCATGTCCTCGATTTCCCGCAGCAGCAGGATCTCGCGGTGCTCGGCTGGCAGGCGCAACAAAGCCGCTTCCAGCAGGCGCAGACGCTGCGCCGTCTGCAGCACGTCGTCAGGGCCCGGTGCCGTGTCGACAATAGATGCGTCTTCTTCCAGGGCCACGAATTCAATGCGCTTGTGGCGCCGCAAAAGATCGAACGCAAGATTGCGCGCGATGCGAAACAGCCAGGTTGTGAACCGCGCGTCGGGCGTCCAGCGGGGCAGGCTCTGGAATGCACGCAAAAAAGTCTCTTGCGTCAGATCCCGTGCGTCGTCCTGCGAACGGGTGAGCCGCACCAGAAAGCGGTATATGCGGTCCTGGAAGCGTGACACCAGCTCCGAAAACGCCGACACATCTCCCCGCTGCGCCCGGCTGATGCATTCGCTCTCGTCGAGGTGGCTTAGATTTCGCATGGCTGGACCCTGTTCAAC
>JAABRC010000361.1 GCA_011391115.1 Candidatus Egaibacter danicus
TTGATGCTGGTGGCGCGGATGCCAGCCCGCAAGGGCCTGCTGCCACGCGGGCGCGGGAGCAGATCGAGCGCGGCGTCATCGAGTACGGCAATGCCATCAAGGATCTGGTGGCTGCCAATATCTTCCCTGGTGACATGCTGTGGAAAAATTTTGGCATCACACGGCACGGTAAAGTGGTGTTCTACGACTATGACGAGATCGAGTACATCACTGACTGCAAATTCCGCAAGGTACCCGCTCCGCGCAACGAGGAAGATGAAATGTCGGGCGAGATCTGGTACAGCGTCGGGCCCAAAGACGTGTTCCCCGAGACTTTTGGCCCATTTTTGCTGGGCAATTCGGCCGTACGCGAGATTTTCATGAAGCACCATGCCGATTTGCTTGACGCGGCTTTCTGGCAGGGCCACAAGGACCGTATTTTGGCCGGCGACGTGATTGACGTGTTTCCGTATGACAGGGAAAAGCGTTTCTTGCCTGAAAACCGGCAGACCGACCGGGTGTGAGTCTGTGTGAGCCTATTCGTTTGCTGAATTATTTACTTGTCCAAGAGGTTTGAAATGTCTGAGCAAATCGTGATTGTTGGTGCCGCCCGAACCCCTATGGGCAGTTTTCAGGGTGACTTCTCCTCTCTTGCTGCGCATGACCTGGGTGGTGCCGCCATCAAGGCAGCTGTCGCGCGGTCGGGCGTGTCTGGTGAACTGGTGAATGAGGTACTGTTTGGCAACTGCCTGATGGCGGGTCAAGGCCAGGCGCCGGCACGTCAGGCAGCGTTCAAGGGGGGGCTGCCCATCAGTGCGGGCGCCGTCACGCTGTCCAAGATGTGTGGCTCGGGTATGCGTGCGGCCATGTTCGGCCACGACATGCTCCTGGCTGGAAGCGCCGATGTGCTGGTGGCCGGCGGCATGGAGAGCATGACCAACGCCCCTTATTTGCTGCAGAAAGCACGCGGTGGTTACCGCATCGGCCACGACCGCATGTTTGACCACATGATGCTCGATGGCCTGGAAGATGCTTATGAGCCAGGCCGCTCCATGGGCACCTTTGGTGAAGACTGCGCCGGCAAGTACGCGTTCACCCGTGGGCAGCAGGACGCATTCGCCACTGCCAGTGTGCAGCGCGCCCAGGCGGCTACCCTATCCGGCGCATTTGCCGCGGAAATCACTCCGGTCACGGTCAGAACCCGCGCAGGGGAAACCACCATCAGCATTGACGAAGGTCCCGGCAAGGTGAAGCTGGACAAGATTGCGTCGCTCAAACCCGCATTCAAGAAGGACGGTACTATCACGGCCGCCAGCAGCTCGTCCATCAATGACGGTGCCGCCGCCATGGTGATGATGCGCGCAACTACTGCGACGAAGCTGGGAGCCCGGCCGCTCGCCCGCATCGTGGCGCATGCCGTTCACGCCCAGGAGCCGAACTGGTTTGCCACTGCCCCGGTAGGCGCCGTACAGAAGCTGCTGGCCAAGGCGAACTGGAGCGTGAAAGACGTGGACCTCTGGGAAGTGAACGAGGCCTTTGCCGTCGTGCCCATGGCCCTGATGCGCGAGCTGGGCCTGAGCCACGACATCGTGAATGTGAACGGCGGCGCCTGCGCGCTGGGCCACCCGATTGGCGCCAGTGGTGCGCGCATCATGGTCACGCTGATCCATGCGCTCAAGGCGCGTGACCTCAAACGCGGCGTCGCGACGCTGTGTATTGGTGGGGGTGAAGCAACGGCAGTGGCAATTGAATTGCTATAAATACAGTAGCTACTTGCGCATATATCTAGAGGTCTGGAGGCCAATTTGATACTCAACCAGGACCAGGAAATGATTCGCGATGCCGTGCGCGCGTTTGCCCGGGAGGAGTTATGGCCGAATGCCGCCCGCTGGGACAAGGAGCATCATTTCCCGAAAGAGGCGCACAAGGGGCTGGCGGCTCTGGGCGCTTACGGGATATGTGTGCCTGAGGAATTCGGTGGCGCCAATCTGGACTACGTGACGCTGGCGTTGGTGCTCGAAGAAATTGCAGCCGGTGACGGTGGTACCAGCACAGCCATCAGCGTGACCAATTGCCCTGTCAACGCGATACTCCTGCGCTACGGCAATGCCCAACAGAAGAAGCAATGGCTTGCACCGCTGGCGCAGGGCGAGATGCTCGGCGCGTTTTGCCTGACGGAGCCCCACGTGGGCTCGGATGCTTCAGCGCTCAAGACCACCGCAGTCAAAGACGGTGACGGTTATGTGATCAACGGCGTCAAGCAGTTCATAACCAGTGGCAAGTATGGCGATGTCGCTATCGTCATTGCCGTGACCGACAAGGGCGCTGGCAAAAAGGGCATGAGTGCGTTTCTGGTGCCAACGAACGCGCCAGGCTATGTGGTGGCCCGTCTGGAAGACAAGCTGGGTCAGCATTCGAGCGATACGGCGCAAATCAACTTCGACAACTGCCGCATTTCTGGGGAGAACCTGATTGGTGCCGAGGGCGAAGGCTACAAGATTGCCCTGGGTGGACTGGAGGGCGGGCGCATCGGCATTGCGGCGCAAAGTGTGGGCATGGCGCGCAGTGCATTTGAATGTGCGCTGGACTACGCCAAACAGCGTGAGAGTTTTGGTCAGTCCATCTTCAACCACCAGGCGGTCGGGTTCAGGCTGGCTGAATGTGCCACGCAGATTGAAGCCGCCCGCCAGCTCATCTGGCATGCAGCCACCCTGCGGGATGCTGGCCTGCCCTGTTTGAAGGAAGCGGCGATGGCCAAACTGTTCGCCAGCGAAATGGCCGAGAAGGTCTGCAGCGCAGCCATCCAGACGCTGGGCGGCTATGGCTATGTGAGCGATTTTCCAGTGGAGCGCATCTACCGTGATGTGCGTGTGTGTCAGATTTACGAAGGCACGAGTGACGTGCAGAAAATCATCATCCAGCGTGCGCTGGCCTGACTGGCTGAGTACGCTAGCGAACGATCTGCGAGTTTTTGCGCGACCTGCGTTGCAGGACTTGCATCAGCAAAAACAGCGTTGTCGAAAAGACGATCATGATGGTGGCCACGGCCGTCAGTGCCGGCGTCATGCTGTCCCGCAGACCCGAGAACATTTCACGCGGCAGCGTACGTTGATCAGGGCCCGCGATCAGCAACGCAATCACCACATCGTCAAATGACGCAGCAAATGCAAACAGAGCGCCTGAAGCCATGGCGGGCATGATGCCAGGCAGCGTGACCCGCATGAACGTCACGCCGGGCGTTGCGCCACAAGCTGCGGCCGCACGGGCC
>JAABRC010000362.1 GCA_011391115.1 Candidatus Egaibacter danicus
CCCCCGGTTTTGCACTCTTCAATAAATGCGGCCAGGGCCGGTTGGGTTTTTGCGGCATGCAGGGCCAGTGGGTGCTCTGGTGCCACCGCGCAGAAGGTCACCCCCATGATGGTGTCGGCACGGGTGGTGAAGACATACATCCGCCCGCCACCAATCAGGGCACCGTTATCGCCCCGAATGTTGTGGGTAAACGCGAAGCGCACGCCCTCGCTCTTGCCAATCCAGTTTTCCTGCATCAGCTTCACACGCTCGGGCCAGCCTGGTAAACCGGTTTGCACATGACCCAGCAGTTCCTGTGCGTAGTCAGTGATCTTCAGGTAGTAGCCGGGGATTTCGCGCTTTTCCACCACCGCACCGGTGCGCCAGCCCTTGCCGTCGATGACCTGCTCGTTGGCCAGAACGGTCTGGTCTACCGGGTCCCAGTTGACGACCTGGGTCTTGCGATAGGCAATGCCTTTTTCCAGCATCTTCAAAAACAGCCACTGGTTCCACTTGTAGTAGCTGGGGTCGCAGGTAGCAACCTCACGGCTCCAGTCGATAGCCAGACCCATAGCCTGCATCTGCTTCTTCATGTACGCGATGTTCTCGTAGGTCCACCTGGCGGGCGGCACGCCGTTCTTCAACGCGGCATTTTCTGCAGGCAGACCAAACGCATCCCAGCCCATGGGCATCAACACGTTGTAGCCGTTCATGCGCAGGTAGCGCGTGAGCATGTCGTTGATGGTGTAGTTGCGCACATGGCCCATGTGCAGCTTGCCACTGGGGTAAGGCAGCATGGAGCAGGCGTAGAACTTCTTCCTGGCTGCGTCCTCGATAACGCGATAGGCGTCACGGGTTGTCCAGTGTGTCTGGGCGGACTGTTCGACGTCGAGATGGTTGTATTTTTCTTGCATGGCAGGGTGTCAGGCGGCTGAAGTACCGCAATCGGTCGATTTTAGGCGCTCAAAGGCCCAAACAAGGCCGTGTCGCTATTTGGGCGCTGCAACCGCATCCGCAATAAAACCGATGCGGTTAAGACCGGCTTTTTGCGCCGCACCCATGGTCTCCACCACACGGCCGTAGGGCACGGCCTCATCGGCACGTAGCTGAATTTCGGTGTCAGGGTTCTGCCCGGCAATCTGCGTCAACCGGCGAGCCAGTTCGTCAGGCTGTACGGCTTTGTCATCCAGATAGGTCTGGCCGGACTTGTCGATCACCACCATCACGAATGTCGGTACGTCACCGGCTTTGGCGGCGTCGGTTTTCGGCAAATCCAGCTTGATGGAACTGGCCAGCAACGGCGCGGTGATGATGAAAATCACGACCAGTACCAGCATGACGTCTATCAGCGGTGTCATGTTGATTTCGCTCATGGGCTGAGGGCCTGATGTGCGTTCCAGACGGCCGAAACTCATGGTACTAACTGGCCCCCGAGGGGACCTTCGCGCCTTGGGACGGCCCGGCAGCGCTTATGTCGTCCTGTGAGTGATGAACGAACAGCTCACGCAAATCGCGCGCAAAGCCCTCCAGGTCCGCCTCGATCCGGCCGATAGCCCGACCCAGCACGTTATAGGCCAGCACGGCAGGAATGGCGACTGCCAGCCCCGCCGCGGTCATGATCAGCGCTTCACCGACTGGACCAGATATTTTGTCGATCGTGATCTGCCCTGCGTTGGAGATGCCGATCAACGCGTGATAGATACCCCAAACAGTACCCAGCAGTCCGACAAATGGGGCCGTGGCACCCACCGTGGCCAGCAAGACCTGGCCGAACTGGAGTTTCAGCAATACAGCGTGAAGGGCATCACGCAGCCGCCGGGTCAGCTGCTGGGAGCGATCTCCCGCTGCAGCCAGCGTCCCCGCTGTTTCCAGTTTCGTAGCGCCGATCAACGGTAGCACGAGGGCTTCACGGTCAAATACTTTAATTTGTCGCTGCGCATCATCGACCGATGCAGCTTGCCAGAAAGCGGCCGTGCTGCGCGCCACATCACCACTGGCCCGATGCAACAGCCAGGACTTCCAGAGAATCACCACCCAGCTGCTCACCGACATGACCAGCAGCAACAGTGTTACTACTTTGCTGACACCATCGCCTTGCGTGAAAAGCTGAAAGACGTTCACTTCAGGTTCAGCACATCAAACATGTCAAACAATCCGCTTTTGCGGCCCGCCAGAAACCGGGCAGCACGAAGGCTGCCCTGCGCGTAGGTGGCCCGGCTGGAGGACTTGTGGGTGATTTCGATGCGCTCTCCGGTACCCGCAAAGAGGACCGTGTGGTCACCCACAATGTCTCCCCCACGGATCGTGGCGAACCCGATGGAGGATGGATCGCGCTCACCCGTGACACCTTCCCGGGCGTACACAGCGCAGTCTTTCAGGTCACGGCCCAGTGCCCCAGCAACGACTTCGCCCATTTTCAGAGCGGTACCTGACGGTGCGTCCACCTTGTGACGGTGGTGTGCCTCGATGATTTCGATATCGTAGCCTGTGGACAGCGCCTTGGCCGCCATTTCAAGCAGCTTGAGCGTGACATTGACACCCACGCTCATGTTGGGCGCCATGACGATGGCGATGTCTTTTGATGCTGCAGCGATCTCCTGCCTTTGGGCATCACTGAACCCGGTCGTGCCAATGACGGCATTTACGCCCAGCGCACGACAAATCTTCAGGTGCGCCAGCGTGCCTTCGGGCCGGGTGAAATCAATCAGAACGCCAGCATTTTGCAAACCCTGACCCAAATCGGATTCAATCCGCACACCGCTGGAACGCCCCAGGAAAGCGGTGGCGTCAACACCAATCCCCGGGCTGGTCGCCATATCCAGCGCACCGGTCAACTGGCAGTCGTCAGTCGCCAGTACCGCTTCGATGAGCATCTGGCCCATTCGCCCCGACGCACCGGCAATGGCCACTTTGTGGCGAGTCATGGTTGACATCGCAACTCCTTAGCGAGCAGGCTGTTCAAGCGGAGGGTAGCTGGCCGGCAGAGGCGGCAAAGGCTTGGAATCAGCCTCTTTGACAGGCGCCGGCAAGGCCTTCAGCTCTTCTTCCGGGACTTCCAGCACCGGTACTTTCCCGGCCTTGCGACCCGAATCCAGGCTGGCAACGAATTCCGCTTCAGTCGGCAGGGTGTCAGCCTCGAAACGTTCCAGAACATCGTCCTTGAAGAACACCGTGACGCGGCGCGACTGTGGCTCAACGCCTTGACGCTTGAAAGTGAACACATAGTCCCAGCGATCGGCGTGGAAAATGCTGGCCAGCAAAGGTGA
>JAABRC010000036.1 GCA_011391115.1 Candidatus Egaibacter danicus
TGGGTTATGTCGCCTGGGTTTTGGCAAACAGGCCCCAGGTCGTCGATGCCAAAGACACGCCAACTCCAGCCACAACGGATGGAGAAGCCACTTGGGACGACCTTCAGCCAGTGGATCAACTGGGCCTTGAACTGGGCTACAGGTTGATTGCGTTGGTGGACAAAAACCGGCAGGGTGATCTGCTCACCCGCATCAAGGCGGTGCGACGGAAGTTCGCGCAAGAGGTTGGCTTCCTCCCGCCGCCAGTGCATGTCAGGGACAACCTGGAGCTCAAACCCAGTGGCTACAGAATCACGCTGCGGGGTGTCATCGTCGGTGAGGCGGAAGCTTTCCCCGGAATGTATCTGGCCATCAATCCAGGGGGAATTACATCACCACTCATCGGAACTCCCACCACTGATCCCGCCTTTGGCCTGCCGGCCCACTGGATTGATGAACGGCAGAAGGAAGCTGCACAAATGGCCGGATTTACCGTTGTTGATTCCGAGACTGTCATGGCCACCCATTTGTCACACTTGATGCAGGTTCAGGCCTCAAAACTTTTAAGTCGTATAGAGACACAACAACTCGTTGAACACGTGAGCAAGCAAGCCCCAAAACTGATCGAAGAGGTCGTGCCAAAACTGGTGTCAATCGCCATTTTCCAGAAGGTACTGCAGCTCTTGCTTGACGAGTCGGTCCACATTCGTGACATTCGGACCATCGTCGAATCTCTTGCAGAGCACGCTGGCAGCACGACCGATCCGGCAGAGCTGGCGCGACGTGTCAGAGTGGCACTGTCACCGGCCATCGTGCAACAGATTTACGGCCCATCACGAGAGCTCAACGTGATTGCCATTGATCCAGGACTGGAGCGTCTGCTGGTGCAAGCGCTGGGAAACACCTCCGGGCCAGCGCTTGACCCAGGCGTGGCTGAAATGCTGACACGTACCGCCGCAGAGGTAGCACTAAAACAGGAAGAAATTGGCATACCGGCTTGCCTCCTGGTGCCCGATCAAATTCGCAGTGCCATCGCCAGACTGGTACGTCGGGTAGCTCCCAGATTGCAGGTTCTCGCTCACAGTGAAATTCCTGAAACACACACGATCCGCATTGGTCCGATTCTTAGAGGCGCTCCATCATGAACATTCAGAGATTTATTGCTCCAACCGCGCGTGAAGCGCTCGCCAAAGCAAGGATGACATTTGGCGACGGAACACTGATTCTTTCAAACCGTCCGACTGCTGACGGAATTGAAGTGGTAGCCACCGCGGAAGACGCACTGGCGAGTCTCGATCGCGAAGACAGTGACAACAATCGGGCCAAAAGCGTGGCAGCCGACGGCCGACGGTCACTCGCGACAACCGTGACGCCAGACTCACGAGTGGAAGACGACGTGGCACAACTCTCAATGAGTACATTGTCCTTTCAGGACTATGTTCGTGAAAGAATGTTGCGGCGACGCCAGGATGCTTCTGCAGAATCTTCAAAGGCACCCAGGTTTTCAGAGAGCCCGCCACGCCCCTCGCAGTCCGCCTCATCCATCCAGCTGAATGTTGCACCGCCCAAAAAGCCCGTTCTCCACAAAGCACCAGCTCAGACTTCCGTGAGCGCACCTGCGGCAGTGCCGCAGGCGTTGATGAATGAATTGCTTTCGATGAAGGAACTTATCGAGGAACGGTTCGACACATTGACCTGGCTTGGTCAGGCACGCCAGCACCCCATCGTGTCCAACATGATGCTGAAATTTGTCAGGGCTGGCTACTCTCCATTGCTGGCACGTACCATTCTTGAAAAACTTCCTGAAGAATCCGACGCCGCAGAGTCCATGCAATGGGTTCTTGATGTATTGGAACGCAATCTGAAAACCGATGCAGGGACCAAACCGCTTTTTGAAGAAGGTGGAACCTACGCGCTGGTTGGGTCAACCGGTGTTGGCAAAACCACCACAGCGGCCAAGCTGGCTGGCCTGTGTGCTCAAAAACATGGCTCCAGCAGTGTTGGATTGATCACGCTGGACACCTATCGTGTGGGGGCACACGAACAGCTCAGATCTTATGGTCGAATGCTCGGCGTTGTTGCTCACCTCGCGCATGACCGCGCCGCTTTGCAGGATCTACTTGGGTTGCTTGGCAACAAAAAGATGGTCCTGATTGACACAACTGGCGTAGCACCACATGACCCACGACGTCGCGACATGATGGACGTGCTGGAACTCCCCAATGTCAATCGACTGCTCGTACTGAATGCCGGCAGCCAGGGCGATACCCTGGACGACGTAGTGACCTCATTCAAGACAAAGGGCGTGCAACAGGCCGTTCTTACCAAAGTCGATGAGGCCGTCAAGCTCGGCCCCGCGCTGGACGCAGCCATACGGCATCAGCTGCTGCTTCGTGGTGTAACAACCGGGCAGAAGGTTCCCGAGGATTGGGAGCGGGCTGAATCTGCAAAGCTTGTTCGGGCATCCATGCGTGCGCAAGGCAAGTCCGCCTTTGAACCCAAGGCGGTCGATCTCGGATATTTCTTTGCACAGTCCTCTGGCAAAGCCACGTCCAGGGAAAACATCAATGCTTGATCTGTGCGCTGACCAAGGCGTGGGCCTGCGCCGCATCGCAATGAATTCCTGTGCGAAGGCTATCGCTGTTGCGAGCCATGGCAGTCAGAACGGTGAGCTGCCACTTCTGTGGAGTCTTTGCACCACACTGGTTGAGCTGGGTCATACCGTAACGGTACTGGATGGAACCATGGAAGAGCAACCTAACGAACCCGGCTTGATGCAGATTCTGGATGCACAACATTGGCAGCACGGCACACGAATGGACAACGGATATTGGTCAGTGCTTCCAGCTGCAAGAGGTTTGCAGAGAATTTGTCAATCATCATCTGGCGCGGCGCCATCTCTGGAAAAACTCAATGGTCTATTCGAAATCGACGAAATCGTCATTGTGTTTGCGCATGGCGACCTCCTGTCAAAAGTTTTGATAAACAGTGATGTTCAACCTCTGCTTGCCGTTTCTCACATCCCCATGTCACTGATGACGGCATACCGTGCACTGAAGCAAATGCTCACTGCCGCCCAAATCCGTCCATTAATCGCCACGGTTAGCACGGATGCCACTCTGCAACCGGTCACCTCGCATCCCCTGCCCGGCAAGGCTTTGACCGATTGCGCCAGGAATTTCCTGGGTTGTAATTTACGATCCCCGCTGATCGTCAAGCTCCCTGAGGGAGATACCACATCGCCAAGCATAAATCGGCTGGTCACGCGGATGCTGGAAACGGCTATGCCACTTGACCGACATTTGCATATCACACCAACGCTTTGTGGGACACAGCCACAGTTTGCAGGGAGCCATTGATGTATACCGCCAAGGGGCAACTCGACCGCAACGCCATGATCAAGCAATATCAGCCGCTGGTCCGCAGGCTGGCCCACCATATGATGGCCAAACTGCCCCCCAGCATTCAGGTTGATGATCTGATTCAGGTTGGCCTCATTGGCCTTTCTGAAGCCCTTGCACGCTTTGAAGCAACTCAAGGCGTTCAGTTCGAAACATTTGCTACACAACGCATTCGGGGAGCCATGCTGGATGAGCTTCGCGAAAACGACTGGATGTCCAGAGGGTCCAGAAAGAGCCAGAAAACAATCGAGCAAGCGCTCCGCCGGCTGGAACATCAGCTGGGCAGGAGTCCATCGGAGTCTGAAATCGCGTCAGAGCTGGGTATGACACTCGCTGACTACCAGAGTCTGCTGGGCAAAGTGAGAGGCACTCAGCTGGTCTACCTGGAAGACATGTCTCACGGCAATGAAGACGAGGACAACTACCTTGATCGTCATGTGAGCGACAGCGAAGCAGATCCTCTTTCGGTTCTGCGGGATCAGCGCCTGCGACAGGCGCTGGTGGATGCCATCAAGCATTTGCCTGAACGCGAACAGTACATCATGAGCATGTACTACGAGCAGGACATGAATCTTAAGGAAATTGCAACCGTGTTGGGTGTTACTGAATCACGGGTTTGCCAACTCCACAGCCAATCAATCGCTCGCCTCAGAGCCAAGATGAGAGATCACTGAGGGCTCTTGGCCCTCATTTCCCCCGGAATTTCCCCGGAAAATTCGTTCGAGATTCGGATTTCGGGGCCGCCTGCCTGAGGCGGCTGCCAGGTGGCTTGAAATCAGGCCGCCAGGACCGTGAAAGCTCCAGACTGCCGGCCAGGTCGGCCATAGGGTCCTGTGGATCCGGGATAAATTGACGCCTGTGCGGAAGGCAGCACATGAAGCAACGCCCGGTCAATCGAAACGGTGCGGCGGGACAAGCCCTCTCGCAATACCGAGATACTTGCAGTCAAAGCCTTCAGACGCTGCTCGAGCCTCTGGTCCCGGTTAAGGGAAGCATCAAAACTGGTCAGTAATCCATGCAACTCTCTGGATACTGCACACAAATCCTTCGATACCGACTCCAGTTTGATGGGCTCTCCATCCGTCAGGGCCAACACCACCACACCCACCTCATGCTCAATGCGTGAGAGGGTTGCCTGTATCTGCGGTGAAATCACAATGAACTCCGGGAAGCAAAACCGCGTCTAGCGGCGGGTTCGATCCAGCATTTCCTGAGCGTTCGCCAGCAGTTTGTCTGCGATCGCCTCAGCGTTAACCACATACGTGCCCTGTTCGATGGCTGATCGAACAGCATTGACCTTGTCGGCATCTACTTCTGCCGTATCCCCCCTGGAAACCTGCTCCAGCGTTCGCGCAGTGGTCGAGACGGTCACTGCAACGCCAGCTGACTTCGCCGTCTGGGTAGCAGTGGCCGCAGGACCACTTGCCGGGCCAGCCTTGACCGAAGTCGGTGACACGGGCGGTGTAGCCGGAATATCTTTGGGTTGACCTATCTTCATCGTGTTCTCCAAAACTACCTTGGATGTAGTCCAGTACGAATGCTATCGGCAGGCGTTTGAAAGACTTTAGTTCTTTTTGCAGTCATTTGCATATCCTTAAATTTCTATTTTGACTGTTCGGGTATCCAGTACCACGCCAGTCATGATCCGTCCGTTGTCCATTTTGACTCGTGCGGGTTGCCCTACAACACCAGCAGAAAGCGCCTGTCCATCTGACATGATCTGGAAACCAGCTCCTTGTGCCACAACGCGAACCTGTGCACCAGCTTGAAATACCTGTGCCGGCCTGAACATCCCCTGGCGCAAAACCTGTCCAGTGACCAAACCTCTGTTAGCGACATGCCCGACCCAGAGAGCCGGATCAATGACCACCGCACCGCTGTCCTCTGCCCAATCCACTTCGGCCTCCATCACGTCATCCTGCGTCAAAACGCTGCCCGCAGCCATGTTCCCCTTTATGACCCACGCCAGGCCGTAAGCTTTGACGGTGACTGGCAGGAAAACACTCCATCTGGCTGCGCCATCTGCACATCGCAACCCCATGCGGGTTCGCCCCCACAAGCGACTTCCAGTTGGCAAGAAAGGTTCAACGCGATTGCACGGGGCAAGCCGGAGCCGGCTGTCGAGCGTGCCAAGAATCACTTCCATCTTCAATGCGGACGAACCGGAAGACCGGACGCTGGAGACCGCCTGATCCAGCCAGTGTCGGGTTGTTTCGATCATGTCGGACTCGGCAGATGAAGTCTGCCCGTGCGCCATGCCGGCGATGAATACCAAGACCAGCCCCAAGGCCTTGCGGATCACGGAATCCATGTTCAATTGATATCCCGGCATGGCATCCATCATTTCGTTTTTGAATTAAGTAATGCGTTCATAGTTTGCAAAGAGCTATTTCCACCCAAGCAACTATAGGCAAGTCACTGCACAAGAAACCACTCAAGTAGAGCCGAAATCCCCCGTTATTCGGTGTATCGGCAATTAAAGGTTTCCTCACAATTGATTCACATCGAAATCCTGGATGACCACCAGGATGGTGGGCAACAAGAGTGGAGGTGTTTCATGTTTGCAAGCTTGACCAGCGGGCTGGACTTTCATTCCAGGGCACTGGTGTTGCGTGCGGAGCGCCAACGCACAATCGCCAGCAACATTGCCAACGCCGATACACCCGGGTACGTTGCCCGTGATCTGGATTTCAAGGCCGCCATGGCCAACGCGACAGCGGGCAACAGCGTCGGATCGGGCAGCAACACCACCGCTCCAAACGGCGTTACCCATGCAGGGCATATCTCGCTGCCCGGAGGTGGTGCCAGCGGACTAGCCGGGTCGTCGAAACTGGCTTATGCAACCCAGACCCAGCCCAGTATGGACGGCAACAGCGTTGACCTCGACCGCGAGCGCGCCAACTTTGTCGACAACTCGGTTCGCTATGAAGCGACCCTTCGCTTTATTAACGGCCAATCCAAAACAATCTTGAGTGCGATTCAGGGTCAGTAACGAATCATTCTTGCGAAGGTAACGATCATGTCCATGTTTTCAATCTTTGGCGTCTCAGGCAGCGCCATCAGCGCCCAGTCACAACGTCTCAACGTTGTTGCCAGCAACCTGGCCAACGCTGATGCAGTAGCCGGCCCTGATGGTCAGGGCTATAAAGGACGGCAGGTGATCTTCGAGACCGTGCCGATGGGGTCGGATGCCTCCTCAGGCGTCAAGGTCAGTTCGGTTCGGGAGAGCAACGAGCCGCTTCGCAAAATCCACAATCCCAGCCATCCATCTGCAGACGCAGAAGGGTATGTCACCCACTCGAACGTCAATCCTGTTGAAG
The DNA here is from genome assembly GCA_011391115.1 of Candidatus Egaibacter danicus. The sequence goes on from JAABRC010000036.1 coordinate 6,701, forward strand.
AAATGGTCAACATGATTTCCGCCTCGCGCTCGTACCAGAACAACGTCGAGGTCATGAACACGGCCAAGACCCTGCTCCTCAAGACCCTGCAGATGGGCCAGTAATTTTTCCAGGAATCACACATGCTTTCTAGTACCGTCAATTCAGCTTCCGGCGTCAACGCCAGCACCGGTGTATCCAGCGTCAAGTCTGCGGCTACCGATCCGGCGGCCGCGCAGGATCGATTCATGAAGCTGCTGGTCGCTCAGCTGAACAACCAGGACCCGATGAATCCGATGGACAACGCCCAGATGACCAGCCAGATCGCACAGATCAATACGGTAACGGGCATCCAGCAGGTCAATGACACCCTCAAAAGCATGGCAGAGCAATTCACCTCGCTGCAGGTTCTCCAGGGCGCCTCCTTGGTGGGGCATGACGTACTGGTTGAAGGCACAACCCTGACACGCAATGCGGGCGTTGCCAAAGGTGCCGTTGAACTGGCGGGTACCGCCGACAACGTGAAGATCGAGATACTCACGCCAGGCGGACAGATCATTGACACGATCAACCTTGGTGCGCTCGAGGCAGGTCGTCACTCATTTGAATGGAATGCCGCCAGCTATCAGGGCACTGGCGAGCCAAGTTTCCGCGTTGCTGCCACTCGCGCTGGCCAGACAGTTGACACCGTCTCCCTGACCCAGGACCGCGTGCTGTCTGTCGCCAGTGAGGATGGCGCCATGACTGTCCAGCTGCAGGGCAGGAGTTCGGTTGCTTACAGCGCCATCAAGGCCATTCTCTGAACGTATCCATCACCACGCATCCAAAGGAAAAACATGTCATTCGAAACAGGACTCTCCGGATTGAACGCCGCCAGCCGCAACCTGGATGTCATTGGCAACAACATTGCCAACGCCAACACCACGGGCATGAAGGCCTCCCGCACAGAATTTGCGGATATCGTCGCTTCATCCATTGGTGTGGGCGGTGGCAATTCCAACGGAATTGGCGTGGCGGTTGGCACCGTTTCACAGATGTTTTCCCAGGGGAATATCAACATCACCGGGAATGACCTGGATGTCGCCATCAATGGCAGCGGGTTCTTTCAATTGCAGATGCCTGATGGCTCGGCGGCTTACTCGCGCGCGGGAGAATTCAAACTCGATCGGATGGGCAATATTGTTACCAACGCCGGAGCCAACGTCATGGGTTACCCGACCGACAACGCCGGCAATCCAACCAGCACAACACTGCAGGCCCTGCAGCTTCCGACAACAGCGCCCATCGGAGCCCAGCAGACAACATCCATGACGGCCGAATTCAATCTCGATGCGCGCGCGCCCGTTTGGAACGCCGTAACACCCAATACGCCGTTGACCACCTACGGAACCTCCCTGACGACTTACGACGCACAAGGGGTGGCCATTCCCACATCGTTCTACCTGCAAAAAACAGGCAACGATACCTGGAACATGTTTACCGATCCCACTTCAGCGGCAACAGCGGTCACTTCATCAGTTGGCACGTTGACGTTCGGCACCAACGGCCTGCTAACCAGCGCTGGAACTGCGGCCCTCAACGTCACATCCCCCAACCCAGCCATTGGTACATTCCCGGTTACCGTCGATCTGTCCAGCGTTACGCAATATGGCGCTTCATTCGGTGTTTCGAACCTGACTCAGGATGGCTACGCCCCCGGCGAGTTGACCGGTCTGAAAATTGGCGAAGATGGGGTCATCACCGCCCGCTATTCCAATGGTGTCACCCAGGCTGCCGGTCAACTGGCGCTCGCGGATTTTCGCAACGTGCAGGGGCTGGCCCCCACAGGTGGCGGCAACTGGGTTGAGACCTTCGCCTCGGGGCAACCAGTTCAAGGCTCTCCCGGGCAGGGGAAACTGGGTGTTCTGCGCTCTGGCGCGCTGGAGGAATCGAATGTTGACCTCACGGCCGAACTGGTCAACATGATGACCGCACAGCGTGCCTATCAAGCCAATGCCCAAACGATCAAGACACAGGATCAGGTGATGTCCACTTTGGTCAATCTTCGCTGATAACCCATCCATCCACTAGTCAGCCGGAGTTTCCATGGACCGACTCATCTACACAGCCATGACCGGCGCCAATGCTGCCGCGCATCGACAGGCCGTCCTGGCCAACAACCTGGCCAATGCTTCGACCAATGGATTTCGTGCTGAACTGTCGACATTTCGTGCCGTGCCACTGCGGGGTGACGGAGCGACCACACGGGTTTTTGCGCTCGAAGCCACGGCGGGTCATCTTGACACGCCCGGATCAGCCCAGCGAACGGGAAGAAGCTTGGACGCCATGACCACGGGCAATTCATGGTTTGCAGTTCAGGGGCTGGACGGTACCGAGTCTTACACCCGCAACGGGGCCTTTGAGGTTTCGCCAGATGGCACCTTGATGACGTCCAATGGACTGACCGTGTTGTCCGATGGTGGATCTCCCCTTACGGTCCCGGCAGGCGCCACGGTGTCCATGGGACATGACGGAAGCGTAAGTGCCAAGGTTGGAGGCCAGCCCGCCAGTGGCATTGGCCGTTTGAAGATGGTGACTCCGAACGCCGAGGACCCTCTCAAACGGGGAGAAGACGGATTATTCCGGGCTGCCTCAGGGGACCCTTTGCCCAACGACAGCAATGCGCGCCTGCAGGTAGGCGTACTGGAAGGCTCCAACGTCAACCCGATTGAAACGATGGTGGGAATGATTCAGACCGCCAGGCAATTTGAAACCCAGATGCGCCTGCTTCAAACGGCTGAATCGAATGATCGGTCAGCGGGCCAACTGCTGGGTCTCCAGGGCTGAGCTACCACCGTGCACTGACCTCAAAGTAAACAAGGAAACATCATGATCAACTCTCTCTGGATATCGAAAACCGGCATGGAGGCCCAGCAAACCCAACTGGACGTCATTTCCAATAACCTGGCCAATGTTTCCACCACCGGTTTCAAGCGTGCCAGCGCGGTCTTCGAAGACTTGATGTACCAAAATCTGCGGCAGGTGGG
>JAABRC010000363.1 GCA_011391115.1 Candidatus Egaibacter danicus
GCTCGGTGGTCCTTGTCCGTTCATCGCCCACGGGAACCGGCTTTATTGACCGATCAGGCTGATTGAATACGCCCTCCATGGTGTCGGAAAGAACTTTGTATTTACCCTCATTCAAGGACGATATCGAATACATCACCACGAAAAACGCAAACAGCAGGGTAATGAAGTCGGCGTAGGAAACCAGCCAACGCTCATGATTCTGATGCTCTTCGTGACTACGGCGGCGAGCCATGTTTGCTCCCGTCAGTCCATGAAGCCCTGAAGCTTCAACTCAATGGAGCGCGGGTTTTCGCCTTCTGAAATGGAAAGAATCCCCTCCAGAAGCATTTCGCGATAGCGAGACTGACGCTGAACGACAGCCTTGAGCTTGCTACCAATTGGTATCAGAAAGAGGTTAGCGATACCAACGCCATAGATGGTCGCAACAAATGCAACGGCAATACCGTTACCCAGCTTGCTGGGATCGGCCAGATTGCCCATGACGTGAATGAGCCCCATCACAGCACCAATGATACCTATGGTCGGCGCATACCCACCCATGCTTTCAAATACCTTGGCTGCACTGAAGTCACGGTTTTCCTGGGTAATCAGATCCACTTCGAGAATGCTGCGTATGGCTTCCGGCTCGGCTCCATCGACCAGCAACTGCAGCCCCTTACGGGCAAAACTGTCGGACTCAGTGTCAGCCATCGCCTCCAGCCCCAACAATCCTTCTTTTCGGGCAACCATGCTCCATCCGACAACCAGGTTGATGCCTGCCTGCAAATCAATCGAAGGTGGTTGAAAAATCCAGCGCAGGATCTTTAACGCCCGCTGAAAAATATTCAACGGCGTCTGCAGTAACGAGGCTCCGAGAGTACCGCCAAGAACTATCAATGCTGCCGGACCATTGAGCAGAGCTGCTACATGGCCACCTTCCATGTAGTTGCCGCCCAGAATTGCGGCAAACGCCAGAATAACTCCGGCGATGCTCAACACATCCATCAGACGCACGCCTCGACAAGGTGACGTCCAATATCGTCCAGACTGTAAACGGCGTCGGCCAGATTTGACTTCACAATCGCCATTGGCATGCCATAAATAACGCAACTGGCCTCGTCCTGGGCCCAGATCTGACTACCCGCGGCTTTAAGCAGACGGGCACCTTCACGACCATCTGCGCCCATACCGGTAAGAACAACAGCCAATACCTTGTCGCTGAATGATTTCGAAGCAGAGCCGAAAGTAATATCTACGCAAGGTTTGTAATTGAGCCGCTCATCACCCGGCAAAATACGTACTACCCCGCGCGGATCGACCATCATTTGCTTGCCACCCGGAGCAAGCAAAGCCAGACCAGGTCTTAACTGATCGCCATCGGCTGCTTCTTTAACAGAGATTCGGCAAAGCTTGTCCAGCCGTTCGGCAAACGCATTGGTAAAGGCTGCCGGCATGTGCTGAATAAGAATGATGGGGGCAGGAAAGTTTGCTGGAAGCTGTGTTAACACGCGCTGCAGAGCAACCGGGCCACCGGTGGAGGTACCGATCGCCACGAGCTTGTAGGCTTTGCGCTTGGGCGCAGCCGAGGGTGCAGCAGCCCTTGATGGCGCCGCAGGAGCAACGGCTCTTAGCGGAGCAGGAGCAGCTAACGGGGTTGGGCTAGGCGCTGGAGCAGAGGAGCTAAAACCTCGTTTGCTGCGTGCCATATCGTGGACTTTTTCACAGAGCAACTGCCTGACTTTTTCAGGGTTGCGGGAAATATCCTCGAAGTTCTTCGGCAGAAAATCCGTCGCCCCCGCATCCAGAGCGTCCAGGGTCACGCGAGCGCCTTCATGGGTCAGTGATGAAAACATCAGTACCGGAGTTGGACATTTCTGCATGATGTTTCGGACTGCCGTAATGCCATCCATCATCGGCATTTCGTAATCCATAGTTATCACATCCGGCTTGAGTGACAACGCCTGCTCAATAGCCTCTCGCCCATTAGTCGCCGTTCCAATCACCTTTATATTGGGGTCGGCGGAAAGAATCTCGGAAACACGACGCCGAAAGAAACCGGAATCGTCTACCACCAAGACCTTGACTACCATAAACACTCCTTGAAGACACCAGCCAGCCCTTTCGAGCCGGAGTTGCCGCGAAATCAGCCGCGGCGCGCGTAGCGCTTGAGCATGCTAGGCACATCAAGGATCAAGGCAATTCGACCGTCTCCGGTAATGGTTGCTCCAGACATACCTGGCGTACCTTGCAGCATTTTGCCAAGAGGCTTGATTACCACCTCCTCCTGGCCGACCAACTGATCAACCACAAAACCGATCCGCTGCGTTCCAACCGAAAGAATAACAACATGCCCTTCCGGTTGTTCTTCGTGATCAGCTGCTGTGACCAGCCAACGCTTAAGGTAGAACAGTGGCAGCGCCTTGTCGCGAACGATCACTACTTCCTGACCATCAACAACATTTGTGCGCGACAGATCCAGGTGGAAAATCTCGTTCACGTTTACTAACGGGAATGCGAATGCCTGATCACCCAACATGACCATTAAGGTCGGCATGATCGCCAGGGTCAACGGCACCTTGATTACAATCTTCGTGCCTTGCCCTTTGGTTGAGTAGATATTGATGATGCCATTGAGTTGGGAAATCTTGGTTTTAACCACATCCATGCCAACGCCGCGGCCAGAAACATCGGATATTTCGGCCTTGGTCGAGAAACCGGGCGCGAAAATCAGGTTATAGCAATCCGACTCGCTCAACCGATCTGCCGCATCCTTGTCCATCACACCTTTCTCGACAGCCTTGGCCCGGAGTACATCCGGGTCCATGCCATTGCCGTCATCGGATATGGACAGAAGGATGTGGTCGCCCTCTTGCTGAGCAGCCAGAATGATCTTACCGCCGCGGCTCTTGCCACTGGCTTCGCGCTGTTCTGGCGACTCAATGCCATGATCGACCGAATTGCGCACCAAGTGGACCAATGGGTCAGCCAAGGCCTCTACGAGATTCTTATCGAGGTCGGTTTCTTCACCAACCAACTCGAGGTTGATTTCTTTTTTCAGCGTTCGTGCCAGATCGCGAACCAGACGCGGGAAGCGACCGAAGACTTTCTTGATTGGCTGCATGCGGGTTTTCATGACCGCCGACTGCAGGTCAGCAGTGACCACATCGAGATTGGAAACAGCCTTGGCCATTGCCTCATCACTGCTATTCAAACCCAGGCGAACCAGTCGGTTACGCACCAGCACCAATTCGCCCACCATGTTCAT
>JAABRC010000364.1 GCA_011391115.1 Candidatus Egaibacter danicus
CGTGGTTTCGCGGCTGATGGAGACGGGCTCGCTCTCAGTCACTACGGGCCGGTCGTCACGCCCCCATGATGCATGGTGCATCCAGCTGCCAGTGCTCTTGCCAAAGTGGTCCATCAGCCATTGTTCGTCCCGGGCTGCCAGCTCGCCAATCGTCTGGATGCCATGTGATTTCAGTTTTTCGTCCGCCTTGGGGCCAATGCCGTTGATCTTGCGACAGGCCAGTGGCCAGATTTTTTCCTGCAAATCGCCTTCCTGCACGATGGAAATGCCATTGGGTTTGTTGAACTCGCTGGCCATCTTGGCAACCAGCTTGTTGGGTGCCACACCCACCGAGCAGGTGAGGCCGGTGGCGTCCAGAATGCTTTTCTGTATCAGGCGCGCCAGCACGCGCCCGCCTTCCCGCTGGCCGCCGGGCACATCGGTGAAATCGATGTAGACCTCGTCTACGCCTCGATCTTCCACCACCGGGGCAATCTCCAGAATGGTGGTTTTGAACAGACGTGAATATTTGCGGTATTCGTCAAAGTCCACCGGCAACAGGATTGCCTGCGGGCAAAGCCTGGCGGCTTTCATCAACCCCATGGCCGAGCCCACACCAAACTGGCGGGCTGCGTAAGTAGCGGTGGTGATCACGCCACGGCCGACGTAATTTTCCAGTCGGGCAAATTCGTTGACGGGGATATGCCGCAGGGCCGCGCGTTCGCTGGCTTCATCCCACTCACGATCAGGTTGCTCCAGCCGGATTTTTTCAAGCGCAGCCTGAATGTTGCGCCGCCCGCCACCGATCACCACCGGCAGCCCTTTGAGTTGTGGGTAACGCAGCAACTCGACGGATGCATAAAACGCATCCATGTCGAGGTGGGCGATACGACGTACCGGTGACAACGGTGGCCTCAACGTGATTTTTGAACCACCGCGCCTTTGAACAGGTAGGGCAGGCGAGGCCCCTGGCTGGGAGATACCCCGCCTTTATTCTCGACACTGATGGCCAGTTGGTCCACATTGGCGAGGTCTTTGTCGCTGGCATTGAGGCGCTGCATTTTGATCTTGCTGCTCAGTACACCCAGCGAGCGGGGCCGTTCCGCGCCGGACAGTGCCCATAGCTGCATGCTGTCTTCCTGCCCCTCTGCCACGCTGTTGAGGCGCTGCAGTTGAAGGGTGAACTCCTGTGGATCGTGCGTGATCAACATGGCGGGGGCGTGTCGATCGTCAGTCAGCACCGAGATGGTCTTGATCTGGGCGACCGTTTGCAGCTGCTTTTGCATGTGCTGCATTTGCGCCTTGAACTGCTCATACATGCTGAACGCGGAAGTTACGCCAACCAGCAGCACAATCACGCTGAAGATGGCACCGGCACGCCACCAGGGGCTGACACCCCGGCCAGGGACTCTGGTAGAAGACGTGTCGGAGGAGGAGGAAGTGTTTTCAGGGTAGGACATGGATGCGTTTCATCCTACCCCAAACAGCCGGCCGTTCAAGAGGCTGGCGCTGGGCCTCAGGTCGGATATGTGCCAGGCAGCAAAATGCCTTTATCCACGTTGGTGAGCTGGGTGTGGCCGCAAAATGCCATGGTGATGTCCAGCTCCTTGTGAATGATTTCCAGCGCCTTGGTAACGCCTGCCTCCCCCATGGCGCCCAAGCCATACACCATGGCCCGGCCGATCATGGTGCCGCGCGCACCCAGTGCCCATGCCTTGAGCACATCCTGTCCGCTGCGGATGCCACCATCCATCCACACCTCGGTCTGGCTACCAACCGCCACCACGATGGCGGGCAACGCCTCGATGCTGGAAGGGGCGCCATCCAGCTGGCGCCCGCCGTGGTTGCTGACGACAATGGCATCGGCCCCACTGGCCACGGCCAGCTTCGCGTCTTCCACATCCATGATGCCCTTCAGGATCAGCTTGCCGCCCCATTGCTGCTTGACCCACTGCACGTCGGCCCAGGACAGGCGGGGGTCAAACTGTTCGTTGGTCCAGGATGCGAGCGAGCTCATGTCGCTCACGCCCTTTACATGCCCAACCAGATTGCGGAAGGTGTGGCGGCGCGTACCCATCATGCCCAACACCCAGCGCGGCTTGCTGGCAATGTTGACGATATTGCCCAGTGAGGGGATCACCGAGGCTCGCATCTTGTTCTTCAAATCCTTGTGTCGCTGCCCGATGACCTGCAGGTCCAGCGTCAGAACCAGGGCACTGCATTTGGCGACCTTGCAGCGGTCAATCATGCGGGCCATGGCTTCGCGGTCCCGCATCATGTAGAGCTGAAACCAGAATGGCGCAGTCGTGTTTTCAGCGATATCCTCAATGGAGCAGATGCTCATGGTGGACAGCGTGAACGGAATACCGAATTTTTCCGCCGCCTTGGCGGCCTTGATTTCGCCGTCTGCACTTTGCATGCCGGTCAGCCCCACCGGCGCAATACACACCGGCATTTTCACGGTCTGCCCCACCATGGTGGTCGCTGTGCTGCGGTTTTCCATGTTGACCGCTACGCGCTGGCGCAGCTTGATTTTCTGAAAGTCGTCGCTGTTGGCGCGGTAGGTGCTCTCGGTCCACGAGCCCGCATCCGCGTAGTCATAAAACATGCGGGGCACGCGTTTCTTCGCCAGAACGCGCAGGTCTTCAATGGTGGTGATCACGGGCACAGCTTTGTCTCCTTGTAGGTGCCGTTATCCTACCGGGAGTCTTCACCCGGCAGTTTGAATAGTGCCCTGTCGGGGTTGAAATTTATTTGATGCCGGGCTCGATTTCTTCCTAAAGCACCTTCTGGATCAGCGCACCCTTGAACAACACTGGCCCGGTGGGGCCACCTTCACTGGGTACGCCGCCTTTGGGCTCCAGGCTGATGGCGAGTGTTGGAACCTCACGAACATCACCCTCGCCAGCAGTCAAACGCAGCACCTTGTCACTACCCAGAACACCCAGCGATTTGGGTCCCCCACTAGGCGGCAACGCCCACAGTTGGAGTGAGCGGTCGCCAGCTTCCTGATAAGCACCGACCCGCTGCAACGTGAGCCTTTTGCTCTTCGGGTCAAACGTGACCAGCATGGACGCGGCCGCCTTATCGTCGGACAGAACGGCCACATACTCAATTTGCGGCGTGGCCTGTAGCTGCGCCTGCAAGGTAGCCACCTGGCTGCCCATCTGCTGGCTGAGCTGGTCACGCATGTTGACGCCCACAACCACTGCGACCACGGTAGCGGCGACTCCGGCTGCGGTGGCACCGCGCCACAAC
>JAABRC010000365.1 GCA_011391115.1 Candidatus Egaibacter danicus
ATGCTCGACTTCAATGGCGCGACAGCGGCCGATCTGATCGCGCAGCTGCAAGCGCGCGGCGGCGTGTGGGCAGAAGAACTGGCGGCAGGGCGGGCATTTCGGGTGGCGGTCAACCAGGAAGTCGTCGCGCTCGATACGGCAATCCCGGATGCGGCCGAGGTCGCGATCTTTCCGCCCGTGACCGGAGGCTAAGGCGATGAAGACTGGCGCAATGAAAGTGGTGGTGCAAAACGAGCCCTTCGACCTTGGCGCAGAAGTGGCCGCGATCAGCCATCAGCGCACCGACATCGGCGCCATCGCCAGTTTCGTCGGACTCGCGCGCGACAGCAACGACGGCAGCGGCGTGCAGGCGATGACGCTGGAGCACTACCCCGGCATGACTGAAAAGGCACTGGTTACGCTGGTGGACGAAGCCCGCGCGCGCTGGACGCTGCTCGACGTGACCGTGATTCATCGCGTCGGCCGCCTGCTGCCCGGTGACCCCATCGTGCTGGTGGCCGTCGCCAGCAGCCATCGTGGCGAAGCCTTCGCCGCGTGCGAATTCATCATGGACGCGCTCAAAACCCGCGCCCCGTTCTGGAAAAAGGAGGAAACCCCGGCAGGCGAACGCTGGGTGGATGCCCGTGCCAGTGACGATGCGGCAGCGGAGCGTTGGGAGGCGATTTGAGTTTAAGGATTCGTGGCAAACTACTACCGGCAACTCGCTGAACAGACCAAGTCACTGGCCCGCACTTAAACTAAATGGCCTCCACGATTCCCGGGGCGGTTCATTACAAAAGAAGAATTTGAGCAGCAAAAGACTAAAATACTCAATCCCTAACGCCTCAATCAACTCAGACTGGCTAGCTGAGGAATCAAAGGGTCCACCACCCAGCATGAAACCTTACCTGATTCTGCTTGCCTTGTTTTTGGCATCGCCGGCTTTTGCCGGCGTCTATAAATGGACGGATGCTCAAGGCCGTATCCAATATAGTGATTCGCCGCCCGCCACGGCCAAAACCACGCAACTCAAGTTGCAAAGCTTTACCGGCCCGGCTCAGGTGAGTCAGGCAATCGGGGCGGACAGCGGCGTGACCATTTACACAACTGAATGGTGTGGGGTGTGCCAGCGTGCCAAGTCATTTTTCAAGCAGAACGGGGTACCGTTCCGCGAATGGGACGTGGAAAAGTCGGATTATGCTGCGGCTAAGTTCAAGCAGCTGGGCGGGAGCGGTGTGCCGGTTATTACCGTCGGCTCGGAAAAAATGATGGGCTTCGACGCCAACCGCTTCATGGCGTTGTGGAAAAACACCCAAAGTAAGCAATGAGCCCGAAGTAATAGGCGACCGCCCACGCGCTTTCGCGTGAGCGCCGTTTGCTTGCCTTATGTGTCCATTTTGGGCTTCCACATGGCGATCACCGCCCCGGTGGGATCCATGATCACGCTGAGCCAGCCGTAATCAGCGATCTGCATGACATCCTGCAACACGGTGGCTCCCAGGTCGCGCGCCTTGACGGTGGAGGCCTCGATGTCATCCACCCCGACGTAAGCCAGCCAGTGCGACGGTACCTTGGGATCTGGATTCGCAAACATGCCGCCGCCGGTGCCCTCACCGACATTGATCATGGTGTAGGGCATATCACCGCCGGGTGCGGGAATGTCTTCCAGCTTCCAGTCGAATAGTTTGGAATAAAAATCCTTGGCCTTGGCAAGGTCCTTGGTTTGCAGCTCGATGTGTACGAAAGGGTTGGCCATGTCTTGTCCTTTTGGTCTTCGATTCACTCTTTATAGATGCTTGCCGGGATGGGTCACGGTGGGATTCATCGGGGATAACGTGAAGGCTATCCGGACGTAAAAACGCCACCGGGAAGGTGGCATTTTTACGTCCGGGCGCACCCTGTCGGGACGGGGGGGTGTCCAGCCGCCGTCTGGGAACAAGCGTCCATCTGAGTGCCGGGCTAATGGCCGGTGGCGCCGAGAGCAGGGAAGATCCGCCTGCCCTTAGCAATGAATCAGAATCCCTACTTGCTGGATCCGGCCGTTAGCGCTTTGATCAGCGGGTCAGCGTTAGGATTCTTGACATTGCCCTGGATCAGGATGTCCACCGGCGTAACCGGTTTGCCGTAATAAGCCTGGTTGAGGCTGTCGCGCACTGTGATGACCGAGCCTTCCAGACTCAAGCCGCCGAAAAGCCCCTTGCTGCGTGAGAACTGAACGATATCGGTCGTTGCTGCCTGTGCGCCTGTGCCAACCGGACCAGCGGACACGCTCGCATCCGCGCCAGCCTGAAATTTGTTGCTGAGCAGCGCGTTTTTCCCCTTGTCGGTCATGGCCATCATTACGACTTCAGCTGCCGAGCCGCCAGCCTGTAACCCCCAACTGACTGATCCCGCAGTGGCGAAGGAAGGACCTCTCCAGACATTGGCCTTGTCGTCGTGCGCCAGAACCACCCCATGGCCCCCGGATCCGCCAAAAATGAAACCAGCCTTGACCAGATTGGGGATGATTAAAACGGCCTTGGCTTTGGTGATGTGCTCACGGTACCAAGTCATGTTGGGGTCGGCTGAAAAGTTCTTGAGCACCGTGACAGCCCCATTGACTGTTTTATCCGCATCGGCCTTGTCGTTAGCAGCAGCCTGCGCGGACCCCAGCACAAAGGCTGATACAGCAAGCCAACCCCATGCTTTTGTGTACAGAGTGTGTTTCATGCTTGAGCTCCTTGGTCGTTGAAATATGAGTACCGGCTTTCTTATATAGGTAATTTAGTGTGGTTTGTCTCGTGTGGCTCAGGTTGAACAGGAGTGGCAAGATGCTTGATTGAGCTGTCCGTGAATCTCGGGGATACATCGGGGAGCAAGCTTGCCTGGGCAAGCGGCTGGATTGCGTAAAGCGTTAACATTCGTGCAAGCAGGCTGCTCATGCATTTCAATCCATGATTCTGATCAATGTCCGCTCCTCTGCGTATGGTCACCGCCACCTTTCGCTTTTATGAAGAACTGAACGATTTCCTGGCGCCGAAACGGCGCAAGCAGGAATTCACCGTGCCCTGCGCGCAGGCGGCGACCACCAAGCACATGATCGAGGCGCTGGGCGTGCCGCATACCGAGGTGGAGCTGATTCTGGTCAATGGCGAATCGGTGGATTTCAGCCATCTATTGCAGGACGGCGACCGGGTGGCGGTGTATCCCCGCTTCGAGGCCATGGACGTGACGCCGCTGTTGCGGGTGCGCGAGCAGCCCTTGCGGAATCCGC
>JAABRC010000366.1 GCA_011391115.1 Candidatus Egaibacter danicus
TGCCAAAACGGTTGTTTGGCAGCTCTTTCAGCGAGACGAAAAACGCGGCCTGCTGCGAACCCGGCTGGCCACCGAACTTGAAACGCTCCCAGCTCTGCCAGACGAGCGGATCCACGATGCCATCGCCGGCAAAAATCGACTTGGAATTGAGGTCGTCCGATCGCCATTCATACCCGCCCGGCTCGGCCACGAAGCCCGTGACCGCACCTTCCTGGAACAGCAACAGCCCGTAGCCCTCGGGCACAACAATCTTCGATCCGTTGGTGATGATGTTCGAGGAACCCTTGGTATTCGAGCCCCGACCGGCATTGGTTCCCTGTGGCACGGCAGCGAACAGCGCCGCCGTTGCCGGCAAACCGCCCGGTACGGTGTAGAAGTCTTTCCACTGGTCGGCAAGCGCACCGCCGACCGAACCCACCACCGCCTGAATAAGACCCATGACATTTCTCCGTGATTCTTGGCTGGCCACCGAGCCTGCCACAGCCGCCAAACTATACCCTCTTGAACTGTCGGATCAACATTTCAACCGCATGGAGCCAAGAATCGCAAGTTGAATTTCCACTGAATTCGCTTGAAGCGCTCGATTTTCCGGCATACAAGCCAGGTTCACCATCAGTGTTTCGTGATCAGGAAACGGCGGCCCGCGGGCCGGGGCTATGGCAGCGCGAATAGCCGCTTTTACTGGGTATTTTGGTGGGAACTGAGAGGCTCGAACTCTCGACCTACGGATTAAGAGTCCGCTGCTCTACCAACTGAGCTAAGTTCCCTTTGTTTCAGCGAAACAAGGCTTGCGTGATGCAATGTGTCAAATTTTAGCAGAGCCGCCTTCGTGCCAAATGATTGAACCCACTCAAATTGCCATCACCTCATCTCAATCAATCTGGCCACATTGCCACGGCATTCGGAGCATGCCACTTCATTTTCCGCAAAGGTTGTGACCCGGATTGCTGAATTACCGTGCCGGTCTCGCTGTCGCCTGGCGCGCGACCTCAAGGCCGAAGCAAGTGCTCAACACGCAAAGCCGCGTACCCGATCAACAAGCCTGCACAGTCTGCCACCCAGTCCAGCCAATCGCCATGCCGCCAGCCGCTGAGGTGTTGCAACACTTCGATGGCGATGCCGAACACCACCAGTCCCAGCGCCACTTTGCGCGCCTGTTGCGCATAGCCGGTCAGCCCGAGGAAGGCCAAGGCTGCAAATCCCAGCGCGTGCTGGGCTTTGTCCCAAAAGTTGAATGTGGGCGGAATGTGCTCGGCTGGCATGAGCGATAGCCACAGCGTGGCCAGCACCAACATCCAGAACGCCGCCTTCCTGGGCCCGTTGTCAGTCATCATTACCATCAGGAATCACTGCATCAGCGACTGCGCCGACAGCCTTGGCCGTGACTTTAACCCCGGTCGCAACCACCGTGACAGCGGCATCCGCCACAGCCACCACGGCACAGGCCTGAAGGCAAAGAACGCAGCACGCTGCAAGCATCCATTTGCGGAACGCGTTCGGTGACGGCCAATTCCATGATTTGAGAGCTCGTGTATTCATTTCAGGAAATGTGTCAGATCCTTTTGTTCAGCGGCCTCTTTCAATATTTGGAGTCCGCCACGAAACACGATGATGGCTATGACCGAACCGATGACAAGGTCGGGGTAGCGGCTACCAAGAGCCCAAACGAGTGCGCCCGCCACGATCACGCCAAGATTGGCAATGACGTCATTTTTGGAAAAGATCAACGACGCACGCATGTGGACTCCTGCATCGCGATGTTTCGCAATGAGCGAAAGGCAAATGACATTGGCGACCAATGCGATCACACCAACTCCCATCATGAGACTGCTGACAGGGTCACTGCCAAGGATGAATCGTCGAAGAACGTCAGCGAGTACCAGCACGGATAGAAGTATTTGGGCAAGACCGCTGAACTTGGCTGATCTGACTTTAAGGACGTCGCTTTTCCCGACGGCATACAGACTGATGGCATACACAGTGGCGTCGGCAAGCATGTCCAGGGAATCAGCAATGAGGCCTGTCGATTGTGCGATCAGACCAAGGGCCATTTCAAAGAAAAACATGAAGGCATTGATTCCGAGAACGAGCAGGAGCGTTTTCCGCTCTTGCTCATTACGAGCCTCCATTTCGCAGCCACAACCAGACACATGACCTCCTGGCGAATTGTTGAAACACCAGACGTAATGTAGCCGAGCCCCCGTCTTGGCGAAAACCAGTTGTGGGATCCATCCGATTGCGACGAATGGCTGTGTTAATGTACAGTGTCAAGTCGTCGCCCCTTGTTATGCATTTTTGACTCCCCCCGCCCATGAACACCATCATTTGCCCCCGCCTTGACCCGTTCGAGTCGCTCAACCCCGAGCAGCGCCTGGCGGTCGGCCACGGCCTGGGCGACAACAGCGCCGACACGCGCCCCCTGCTCATCATCGCCGGGGCCGGCTCGGGCAAGACCAACACGCTCGCTTACCGGGTTGCCAACCTCATCCTGCACCAGGCGGACCCGCAGCGCATGCTGCTGCTCACCTTCTCGCGCCGCGCTGCCGTGGAGATGGAGCGGCGTGTCGGCGGCGTCCTGAACCAGGTGCTGGGCCACAGCGCCACCCGAGCCTTGCCGTCGCTGCCTTGGTTCGGCACCTTTCACAGCATAGGCGCGCGCTTGCTGCGTGACTATGCGGGCCGCATTGGTCTGGACGAATCCTTCACCATCCACGATCGCGGCGATTCCGAAGACCTGCTGGGCCTGGTGCGCCATGACCTGGGTTTGTCGTCCACCCAGAACCGATTTCCACAAAAGGGCACCTGCCTGTCCATCTACTCGCGCGTCGTCAACAGCCAGCAGCCGTTCCTGCAGGTGCTGCAACAGACGTTTCCGTGGTGCGCGCAGTGGGAGGGTGAGCTCAAGAAACTGTTTGGCGCCTATGTCGAAGCCAAGCAGGCGCAAAACGTGCTCGATTACGACGACCTCCTGCTGTTCTGGTCCGAGATGATGGCCGATCCGGAGCTTGCCGCCGAGGTCGGCGCCCGCTTTGACCATGTGCTGGTCGATGAGTACCAGGACACCAACCGCCTGCAGGCTGCCATCCTGCTGGGCCTCAAGCCAAGCGGGCAGGGCGTCACCGTGGTCGGCGACGATGCCCAGAGCATCTACAGCTTTCGCGGCGCCACCGTGCGCAACATCCTGGACTTCCCGCAGCAGTTCAGCCAGCCGTCCCGCCTCGTGACGCTGGA
>JAABRC010000367.1 GCA_011391115.1 Candidatus Egaibacter danicus
GACGAACTCTGCCGCATTGATGCTGGCCATTGCAGTAACCGGATCGTGGGTATCGAGCTCGGCTTCAACCCCCAGCATCAGATAAGCACGCAAGGGCTGCGCCAGCATCTGCTGGGCATTCAGGCCTTTGATTGCAGGCTGCCCCAGGGGACCGCATACCGGGATCGCACCCACGGCTACCGCACCCACGCTATTCGCGGCTTCACCCAACACACCAAAGCTGGCACCCGCGAGTTTCGCCAGTGCCTGCGCCAGTGCGTGGATCTGCGAATAGCCAGGATGGTGCTGCGCCATGTTGCCAAGGAAGACCGCCCGGGTCTCCCCGCCCGAAATACTCTCGGCCATCTTGCGTGCCGTATCGTCAACCACGCCGCCGTTATCGATGTACAGCGCAGCGATGTCGGGTACGGGCAGCTTTTTCAGTTCGGCCAGCGCGACACACACGCCTGCCAGGGCTGAGGCAAGCTGCGACGGTGCGACGATGCATTTGGCATGCACCTTGCCGAGGAACTCGTCTTCATGCGCGTTGATCAGGTTGAGTTGACCGTACCAGCGCACCGACTCGCGAATACGGTGCGCCATCAGCGGGTGGTCTTTTCTCAGGTTCGAGCCAACCACCAGCATGCGGTTGAGGCGCGACATATAGGTCACCGGCATGCCCAGCCAGAAGCCGCCATGCGCTTTGGTGTCGAGCGAAAAGTCCGACTGTCTCAGGCGATGATCGACGTTACCACTGCCCATGCTGCGCATCAGTTTTTGCAGCAGGAAAAGCTCTTCCGCCGGGCGATACGGCGTTGACAGCGCACCGATTTGATCAGCGGGAATCCGCTTAAGTTTGTCCGCGACAAATTCGAGTGCCGCCTGCCAGGTGGACTCAACCCACTGCCCGCCCTGCTTGATCATCGGTTGAGTCAGTCGCTCGGCCGTATTCAGGCCTTCGTAAGAGAAGCGGTCGCGATCAGACAGCCAGCATTCGTTGACGTCCTCGTTTTCGCGCGGCAGCACGCGCATCACCTTGTTGTCCCTGACGTGAACGGTGAGATTCGAACCCAGGCTGTCGTGCGGGCTGATCGAGAAACGCCGCCCCAGCTCCCAGGCGCGTGCCGAGTAACGGAACGGTTTACTGGTCAACGCACCCACCGGGCACAAGTCGATGATGTTGCCCGACAACTCGGACGCCACCTGGTGTGCCAGGAAAGGCATCACCTCGGTGTGCTCGCCCCGTCCCGCCATGCCAAGCTCCATTACGCCGGCAATTTCCTGACCAAAGCGTACGCAGCGGCTGCAATGGATACAACGCGTCATGTCGGTCGCAATCAGCGGGCCGAGATTCTTCTCGGTGACCACCCGCTTGACTTCCTGATAGCGAGACGACGACGCGCCATAGCCCACTGCCAGATCTTGCAGCGTGCATTCACCACCCTGGTCACAAATCGGGCAATCGAGCGGATGGTTTATCAGCAAGAACTCCATTACGGCCTTTTGACCATTGATGGCGTAATCGGAACGGGTTTGCACCTTCATGCCATCCGTTACCGGCGTGGCGCAAGCCGGCAATGGCTTGGGTGCCTTTTCCACCTGAACCAGACACATGCGGCAGCTAGCGGCAATGGAAAGCTTCTTGTGATAACAAAAATGCGGAATCGTGATGCCGGCCTGATTTGCCGCATCCATGATGGTATCGCCGCTTTCGACCTGAAGCGCACGTCCGTCAATTTCGATATTAAGCGTAGCCATCGTCTTGTTTATTTCGCCTATATCGTTCAGACCATGCAGCGTTTGTGTTCGACGTGGTACGCGAACTCATCGCCAAAATGTTTGAGAAAACTTTGTACTGGCATGGCTGCAGCATCACCCAGCGCACAGATGGTGTAGCCGCCAATTTTGCCTGCAACACTGTTGAGCAACTCAAGGTCATCAGGGCGGCCCTGGCCATGTTCGATGCGGTGAATCATGCGATACATCCAGCCCGTTCCCTCACGGCATGGCGTGCATTGGCCACAGGACTCTTCATGATAGAAATAGGAGAGTCGCTCAAGCGCGCGCACCATGCAGACGGTTTCGTCCATCACGATCACCGCACCAGATCCCAACATTGATCCCGCTTTGGCGATGCAATCAAAGTCCATGGTGCAATCCATCATGACATTGCCAGGCAATACGGGTGCAGACGACCCGCCGGGGATCACGGCCTTCAATTTATGGCCGTTGCGCACACCGCCCGCCATCGCCAGCAATTCGCTAAACGGTGTGCCCAGTGCCACTTCGAAATTCCCCGGCTTATTGACGTGTCCCGACACAGAAAACAGTTTGGAACCGCCATTGTTCGGTTTGCCCAACTCCAAAAAAGCCTGACCGCCGTGCTGCATGATCCACGGCACACTTGCCAGGGTTTCGGTATTGTTGATCGTCGTAGGTTTGCCATACAGGCCAAAGCTGGCCGGGAACGGCGGCTTGAAG
The DNA here is from genome assembly GCA_011391115.1 of Candidatus Egaibacter danicus. Next base: position 2,461 of record JAABRC010000367.1, read on the forward strand.
CGCGGCTGGCCTTTTTTACCTTCCAGCGATTCAAGCAAAGCAGTTTCCTCGCCACAGATGTAGGCACCGTAACCGTGATGCGCGTGCAACTGAAAGCTGAAATCGGTGCCGAACAATTTGTCGCCAAGATAGCCCGCAGCGCGCGCCTCAGCCAGCGCACGTTCGAAGGATTCATACACGTCAAATATTTCGCCGTGAATGTAGTTGTAGCCAACCTTGGCACCCAGCACATACCCCGCAATCGCCATGCCTTCAATCAACTGGTGCGGGTTGTAACGCAAGATGTCACGATCCTTGAACGTCCCCGGTTCGCCTTCGTCGCTGTTGCAGACAATGTACTTATCGCCGGGAAATGCGCGCGGCATGAAACTCCACTTGAGACCGGTGGGAAAACCCGCCCCGCCCCGCCCACGCAAGGCTGAAAGCTTGAGCTGGGCGATAATGTCGTCGCCTGACACCTTTTCAGTGATGACTCGACGCAGCGCCTGATAACCGCCATTCTCGACATAGGTCGCGAGTGCAGCCGGATCGGCCAGTTCCTGTGTCCAGGAGCAGACCTTGACGCTGGGCGTGAGCAAACTCATTTCATTTGCTCCAGCAGTTCATCGATTTTTTCCGGTGTGAGGTGGGTGTGCATGGCATGGTTGTTATGCAGACACATCGGCGCGTCGCCACACGCGCCCATGCACTCACCCTCCTTCAGTGTGTAGCGGCCATCCTGCGTAGTTTCGCCAAACCCGATACCAAGTTTATTTTT
>JAABRC010000368.1 GCA_011391115.1 Candidatus Egaibacter danicus
GTGGACGGCCCGAGCAACAAAGACTGGCGCGGTGGCCGTGGCATTCTGGAAAACATCATCCCCAGCAGCACCGGCGCGGCCAAGGCGGTTGGCGTGGTGATCCCCGAGCTGAACAAAAAGCTGACCGGTATGAGCTTCCGCGTGCCCACCTCCGACGTGTCGGTGATCGACCTGACCGTGGAGCTAAACACCGATGCCACCTACGCTGAAATCTGTGCCGAGATGAAGGCCCAGAGCGAAGGCGCCCTGAAGGGCGTGTTGGCCTACACCACCGACAAGGTGGTCGCCACCGACTTCCGCGGCGAGACCTGCACCAGCGTGTTCGACGCCGACGCCGGCATTGCGCTGGACAGCACCTTCGTGAAGGTGGTGGCCTGGTACGACAACGAGTGGGGCTACTCCAACAAATGCCTGGAAATGGTGCGCGTGGTGGCCCGCTGAACAGCGACTGCCGCCGCTTTGGAAAGGCACCCTCGGGTGCCTTTTTTGTTGGTCTTTTTTGGTAAGTCCTATGGGCAGATCTTCGCGAGGGTTTGTCGCGGTACCGCGCCCCAACAACTACCTCACCGCTGCGCCTCCGGCGCCTGATTCTTGCCATGGCGTTGCAGCTTGAGACCTCACAGGGCTGGATCAGTAAGTCGTCAGCAGGGACAGCAGCTGGGTGACTGCGCGGCTGGGCGGTCTGCCGCGGGCTGTCATGCAGCCAAACACACCCAGCTGCTGGCGAACCGTGTATTTGATGCACGCCAGCATGCGGTGTGACTCGTAGCGCGATGCCACCTCAGCAGGAATGACGGCGATCATGTCCGAGCGCACAAGCAGGTTCATCGTTGTGAGAATCGATGACGTCTCGATCAGACCGCGCGGAAGAGGGGCTCTCTGGCGTCGAAACTCCTGTTCCAGTACGTCGCGCATGGGGCTGCCCCGCGGCTGCAGGATCCAGGGATGGTTCAGCAGGTCGGCAAAGGCCACCTTGGGTCTACCTGCCAGTGGATGCTCCGGATGAGCCACCACGCTCAGCGCCTCTTTGGCCACCGGACGAAAGTCTATGTCGTCCAGTGTGCCCTCCGGCACACGGCCGATCACAAGGTCCAGATCGCCCCTGCGAAGGCTTTCGGTCAGTCGGTCGCTGGTGTCTACCGTGATCTCGATAGCCAAGCTCGGGTGCAGCTGTTTGAGTGCCAGTAGCGCCCTGGAGAGCAACTCAGGAGATGCCGCCATGATGCTGCCGATGTGCAGCTTACCGGTGCCGCCCTGTTCAATGCCCTCGAGCTCGCGCGTGAGTGCATCCAGGCTGCCTTGCAGGCCCTGGAAATAACCCATCACGCAGCGCCCAACATCGGTCAGGCGGAGGCCTCGGCCAGCCCGCTCGAAAAGCGGATGTCCCATTGCGTGCTCCAACTCCTGCAGCATTTTGGAAGCCGCAGGCTGTGTCATGCCCAGCTCACCGGCGGCAGCGCGAAGTGTGCCGTGCCGACCAATCGCCAGCAGCAGGGCCACCTGCCGCATGCGAAGGCGGTTCAAGATCTGCGGTGTCTGTGGTGATCCCATTGATTGATATCTTTAGGTTATCAATACTTCACAAATTTTCAGTATACGGGCATCAATTGCCTATCTACCATCCGGCCCTGAGATCAGTTAACCAACAACTCAGGAGACAAACATGAAACGTTTTAAGTGGGCAACGGCTTTGGTGGCTTTGGCTGTATCGAGTGGCTGGGCTCAGGCACAGGAATGGCCAAAGCAGCCGGTCAAGATCCTGGTCGGTTCATCACCGGGTGGTGGCACAGACGCCATGGCCCGCGCGGTAGCCGATCGCCTGGGGCCGCTGCTTAAACAGCCCGTGACGGTGGAAAACAGAGCCGGTGCGTCCAACACGCTAGCGGTCGACATCACGGCCAAGTCCACCGACGGTCACACCATGGTGATGGGTGTCTCCACCGCCCATGCCATTGCGCCGCACCTGCTCAAACTGAATTACAACAACGACAAGGATCTGGTACCCGTGGCCTTCGTGGGTTCGGTACCCAACGTGCTGGTCACGAACATGGCGCTGCCGGTGAAAAGTGTGGGTGAGCTGGTCCAGCTGCTCAAGAGCCAGCCAGGCAAGTTCAACTACGCATCCAGTGGATCGGGCAGCACGCAGCACATCGCTGCTGAGATCTTCAAAGACGTCGCGGGCGTGTTTGTCACGCACATCCCCTACCGTGGCAGCGCGCCTGCGCTGGTGGACCTGATGGGTGGCCAGGTGCAAATGAGCTTCGACACCATGCCCTCAGTGATTGGTCACATCCGCAACGGCAAGATCCGCCCACTGGCTGTGGCTGCTGCCAAGCGCAACCCGCAACTGCCCGACGTTCCCACCATGGCCGAAGCAGGTTTGCAGGGCGTCGAGATGAGTGCCTGGTATGGCATTTACATGCCTGCCTCCACACCGAAGGCTGTGATCGACCGGGTCAACGCCGAGGTCAACAAAGTGATCGCCATGCCCGAAACCCAGGCCCGCCTGTCGGCCATCGGCGCCGAGTTGACCGCCAAGACGCCTGAAGCCTTCAAGGCCTTCCACGATGCCGAGAACAAGCGCTACAGCGAATTGATCCGCCGCAAGAACATCAAGCTGGATTGAGTGTTCGGTGAATGCACTACGCCCCAGACAAAAGGAAGTGTTTTGAAGACCAATGAACTCCCCGTCGTGTGTCTGACGCTGGGTGATCCTGCCGGCATTGGGCCCGAACTCATCGCCCGCTTGCTGGCCGAGACCGATGCCAATCAGCACGCCAACCTCGTGCTGATTGGTGATCCCTGGCTCTGGGTCGATGGTCAGAAGGTTGCGGGTGTGACGGTAGCCACCATCCCGGTACGCAGCATCGCGGAGGTACGAGCCCGAGCAGATGCTCGTGTACCCGCTTGGTTGCCGATGGACACGGTGGACGCCACCCAGGTGCAGCGCAGCCAGGCCCAGGCGCCCGGTGGCGCCTCGGTATTGAAGGTTCTCAATGTCTGCATGGACGCAGCCAAGCGCGGTGAAGTCGACGCAATCTGCTTCGCCCCGCTGAACAAGCACGCCATGAAGCAGGGTGGCTTGAAGCACGAAGACGAACTGCACCACTTCGCCGAATACCTGGGGGTGCGCGATTACTTCTGCGAATTCAATACGCTAGGCGATTTGTGGACGTCGCGGGTCTCCTCTCACATCCCGCTGAAGGAT
>JAABRC010000369.1 GCA_011391115.1 Candidatus Egaibacter danicus
ATCGACCGTCGAGTACCACGGCTCGGCCCGGCTGGATGACCGGCTGGACGTGGGCGTTCGTTGCGTGCGCATCGGCAATTCGTCCCTGCTGTTCGAGGCCGGCATCTTTCGGGGCAATGAGTTGCTGGTGAGCGCCGAGCTGGTTTATGTGTTCGCCGACCCCGCCACACAAACATCCAAACCCGTGCCTGACGCCCTGCGCACCCTGCTGACCGGGTTTGAAGCAGGTGAGAGCATGACGCAAACCTCGGTCGGTTCCTGGGCTCAGTTGGGCGCGCAGGCGGCGCCTTTGCGACAGACCGTGTTCACTGACGAGTTGGGCATTCCGGCCAGCATTGAGCAGGATGATGCCGACGCCACCGCCCTGCATGCTGTCATCTGCAACCGGCTCGGACAGCCGGTGGGCACAGGCCGGTTGCTGCGTGATGGTGATGCCCACGCCCGTGACCACGCCCGAATTGGCCGCGTTGCCGTCACCCGTGCGCTGCGTGGCTCCGGTCTGGGGCGCGATGTGATCAAGGCTTTGATGGACGCTGCCGCCAGCCGGGGCGACCGCCAGGTTTCACTGCATGCGCAGCGCAACGCGGAAGGTTTTTACACCCGGCTGGGTTTTGTCGTGAGCGGCGAGCCTTTTGAAGAAGCGGGCATCGCGCACATCGAGATGAGTTGCGCGCTGGTGGGTTCCCGCTAAGTCTGGCTCGCGTTAAATCTGGTTCGCGCTAAATATCGGCCAGCAAGGCGTAAGGCAGCGCATCCAGCGTCAGCAACGGGCCGGTTGCCGAGCCCAGCCGCATCGGTGACGATTCAATCGCCGCAACTTGCCCCGAAATGATGGCGTCAAAACCACCTGCGGGCGCGGGAGCCGCCTGCGCCACGGTGGCAGCGGGCTGGCTGTCATCACCCTCTGCAAAAACCTCTTGTCCAGCCACCATGGCGGATTCGGAATGCACCAGAAACGCCCGCCGTTTCAGCGTGCCGCGAAACTGGCTGCGCGCCACCACTTCCTGGCCCGGGTAACAGCCCTTTTTGAAATTCACCCCACCAACCGACTCGTAATTCAGCATCTGCGGCACAAATGCTTCGACGATGGGGGCTGTGATGGTGGCGATGCCGCTGCGAACCTCGCCCCACTGCCAGACCTCGGTGCTCAGCGCGGGTCCGGCGGGCAGAGGTTCCCCCACAGGAGCCACCCATAACGCGCGCGGCACGCCGTCCGCAGGATACAAAAACACCACATTTGCAGCACCAAAATCGGCCTTGAACCATGTGGGATATGCGTGACCAGCTATCGAATTTATAGTGTCTCCCGTCAGACCCAGCAACGAAAACTGGTCCGTTGCGTCGGTCAATTTGGCCTTGGCGCGCATTACAAACATCGACAGGCGCTTCAGCGTGGGCGCCAGGATGTCACGGCTACAGACCAGCAAAATCTCACCGTGGCTTCGTTTGAACCCGATAAAACTGGCTTGCATGCGCCCTTTGGCCGAACAAAACGCGGCCAGACGGGCTTCCGACAGGCCCAGCAAGGAAAAGTCCTGCGTCAACTGGCCGTGCAGGAATTTGGCGGCGTCTTCGCCTTCGACGCGGATGATGCCCAGATGGGGCAGGGGTGCAATGCCGTTCAAAACCGTGTTCACAGAGGTGTTCATGGGGTGAATTATCATCGTCCCTCGTTCTCTACAGGGCAACAGGGTTGTCAAAGCTGTGATTCGCTTCCTCGTCAAAGGTCTGGTTTTGCTGGTGGTGCTGGCGGCTGCACTGGCCGGGGCCGCCGCATGGTGGATTGGTCAGCCGCTGAAGCTGGCCACCGAAACGGTCGATGTGTCCATCGAGCCCGGCTCTTCTGCCCGTGACGTGGCGCAGGCTATCGCACAGGCCGGTGTGACCGTGAACCCGACGCTGCTGTATGCCTGGTTTCGCGTGTCGGGCGACTCCCGGCGCATCAAGGCTGGCAGTTATGAGCTGGAAGGCGTCATCACGCCCAAGCGGTTGCTGCAGCGGCTGGTGCGCGGCGAAGAGGCCTTGCGCAGCATCACATTTGTGGAGGGCTGGAATTTCCGCCAGGTGCGTGAGGCGCTATCAAAAGCAGAGCTTCTCAAGCAGGATACACGGGGGCTGAGTGACGATTTGATCATGGAAAAACTTGGCAAACCGGGTCTGCACCCCGAAGGGCGCTTTTTCCCCGACACCTACACCTATGTGAAGGGCTCGACCGATCTGCACCTGCTGCAGCGGTCCCTGCGCGCCATGGACAAGCGGCTGAACGAAGCCTGGGCGCAAAAAGCCGCGGACAGTCCTTTGAAAACCCCCGATGAGGCGCTGATTCTGGCCAGCATCGTCGAAAAGGAAACGGGCCGCGCCAGCGACCGCCCGATGGTGGCCAGCGTGTTTGCCAACCGCCTGCGCGTCGGCATGATGCTGCAGACCGACCCCACGGTGATCTACGGGCTGGGCGCCAGTTTTGACGGTAACCTGCGCAAAAAAGACCTGCAAACCGACACCCCGTGGAACACCTACACCCGCGCTGGTTTGCCGCCTACGCCGATTGCCATGCCCGGCAAAGCTGCGCTGCTGGCAGCGGTGGCCCCGGCGACGTCCAAAGCGCTGTATTTTGTGGCCCGGGGCGACGGCACCAGTCAGTTCAGCGCCACACTCGACGAGCACAATCGGGCGGTCAACCAATATCAGCGTAAATAAATGACGACCCGAGGCGGAATTTTCATCAGTTTTGAAGGCATCGACGGTGCGGGCAAGTCCACGCACATCGAGGGTCTGGCCAAGGCGTTTCGGGTGCAGGGCAGGGTGGTCACCCTCACCCGCGAGCCCGGTGGCACCCCGCTGGCCGAAAAGCTGCGCACACTGGTGCTCAACGACGCCATGGACGGCATGACCGAAGCGCTGCTGGTGTTTGCCGCCCGGCGTGACCACCTGAAGCAGGTGATTGGGCCCGCGCTGGCGCGTGGCGAGGTGGTGCTGTGCGACCGGTTCACCGATTCCACCTTTGCCTACCAGGGCGGCGGGCAGGGTTTCGATGCGGGCGTGCTCTCATTTTTGGAGCAGACTGTACAGAAGGATCAAGGGTTGGGGCCCGATTATGTGCACCAGCCGGACCTGACTTTCTGGTTCGATCTGGCACCCGAAGTGGCGGCCCAGCGCCTGAGCACCGCCCGTGCGCCCGACAAGTTTGAAGCGCAGGACACCG
>JAABRC010000370.1 GCA_011391115.1 Candidatus Egaibacter danicus
GGTTTGATATACACCAGGGGGCGCAGAGCTTGCAGCGTTATTCAGCATCGGATTCTCCCAGGATAGCTGGTCATAGCCATCCTTGAAGAGCGAGCCAAAGTAAGCGGCGTTCAGGAACCCCTTGTCGCCCACCCAATTGAGCCCCAGATTGAAGGTGTCAGTCGTGTAGTTGGTAGGGTTCATCAGGATCGCGACGGCCTCGGCACGCCACGTCCCGGTTCCTCCGTTCACAGCCTGACCCAAGGCGGCGCCACCGATGAGCTTGGCCCCCGACTGATCGAGGTGATTGTAGTCAAATTGCAGACTCAGTTGCGGGCTGAAGTGATAGCCGGCCCCAAAAGACGTATTTTTACGAGTCGTGCTCACATCTTTCGTTTGGAAGGCATCCAATTGGGTCGGGGTAAGCTGGTTTGCACTAGGGTACGGGTTTGCCACGAACGTGCCAAAATCAGCGGGAAGGGTAAAAGTGTTGCCACCCATGCTTCCCTGCTGGGGCGTCTGATAGGTGTCCGTGATGTTGTGGCGCAACTGATCGTAGCCAATGCTCAGATTCCAGTTCCCCTGGCTTTCGACCGACGCGCCCAACTCGCGGGAGGTGGTGCCGATATCACTTCCAGTGATGCTCCAGCGCGTCGTCCCGTCCCCACCGTCGTAGGCGTCACCACCATACACATCGAAGTTGCCGATGAGGTAGCCGCCGGAATCGTTCAGGCCGTTGTATTCGCCGAACTTGGCGGAAGCCTCCGACACATACGCAGCCCCGATCTCGATAAAACTGGTGGGGTGCCTCAAAGCGGCAGCCTCGGCGTCGGCCGCATCAGCCGCATAGGCCATCACCGGCATGGCGAACATCGCGGCCAGGGCGCCGTGCATTGCAAGGCTCAGCACGCTAATTTTCATATCTTCGTTGCGAATTCTCATGGCAATCTCCAATTTTCTACATTAGCGTTGCAAGAGCGCACCGGCTGGATGGTTGGACCCGTGGATCATGGAGTGGCAGTTCATGCAGGCACGTCCACCCGCGTTCTCGGTCGGGTTGTTACCGGTAAATCCGCCTTGTATGCCTGCCGCTACACCAGCGTACGGGGCTTTACTGTTGTGCGGGCCGTCATGACACTCCGAGCACATGAAGGGGGGGCGGGTTTTCAGCAGCGGCGAAATGTTGGATCCATGTGGTCTATGGCAGCTGCTGCAGTCTTCGGTTACAGGCTGGTGCTCCCAGAGCATGGGGCCGCGCTTTTCTGCATGACACAGGAAGCAGGTCTCATTCAGGGTGTTACGCTTGAGCAGTTTGGGGCCGGCTGAACCATGCGGATTGTGACAGTCCGAGCAGGCCATCTTGCCGGCTGCCAGCGGGTGCGTCGAGTACTTGTGGATATCGGCGCGCTGATCCTTGTGGCAGGTGAAACAGACATCGAGTTGGGTCGTCTTGCCAAGGACCTTGTCGCGCTCGGCATGAACCTGGTGGCAATTGTTACAAGACACGTCGTGGCTGGCGTGCTGGGCACCCTCCCAATGCGTCCGTCCACCACCTTTGTGACAAGTCAGGCAGGTGCCGCTACGCTCTTCCGATGAGTTCGCGGTGTGCTTGCCGAAGGTGCGATCCGGAGAAGCCCGCTTGCCGCCTTCCGGTTTCTTAATGTGGGCTTCGCTCTCGCCGTGGCAACTGGCGCAGGTGGGCGTACGCTTGTCACCCACCACGCCATGCTTGGTCTTGGCTATGCTGAGCACCCACGGGCGCTCCTGCAGCATGGTCGGTGAAGGATTCTCGCTATCGTCGTGACAGCCTGTGCACTTCGCGTCGCCCCGCAACACCATGTCGCCAGGCCCGAGTTTGTTGGAACTGGCCGCTGCCGGCTCAGCGCCGGCGGGGATACTCAAAGCCAGACCCAGGACCAACACCGTCCCGGCCAACTGCACGAACAGACCAGACGACTTCCAGTTCATGAAGCTTCTTTTTTTCCGCGTATCCATGTGTTCTCCCGCGATGAGTTTCCAGTGACTTCCATTTATGCCTCTTATTGACTAATCAGTCTGGCATTGAAGTACCAGATGAGGCTGGCGCCCATAATGCACACAGGGTTTTAATAATTTCTTGATCTAGGTCAAGAAATTATTAATTTTTTGTGGCTGTTGTTTTTTTGAGGAACTTTTTCTTGCCTGCGGAAACAAGCTGGCCGCTTGATCCAGCGGCCAGTTGTCGGAGTGGCATTTATTGGGGGGGTGTTTACTTGGGCGTGAAGGTATTGCCCACCAGGTCCTTCACGTCAGCCTGTGGAGTGTGGCACTGCACGCAGACGTAGTGCGTACCCGAAAACGTCAGGCTGCCGTTGTCCGCCTTGGAATAGTGGCTTTCCGGCATGGGGGCGGGAAGGCCCTTGGTCTTTTTCTTGCCTATCCTGGCCGGCTTGTCATGACAGCCGTTGCACTCGTTCTTTTGTGCGGTGATCGGCATAAAATCCGCGATGCCGTGGGGAATCTGCGGCGGTGCTCCGCTGAAAGCGCGCGGCAGCGCCTGGCTCGCGCCCGGATCGGCCTGCGGATACTGGAAGACATCCGGGCTCGGATCCTCGTACACGCTGGTTTTGGAAAGCCCCATCTGGCTGTCGGTCTGGGTCATCTCCGCAGCCTGCAGCGCGCCATAGCTCAGGGTCAGCGCACCGGCCGCCAGCATTGCCTTCGTGGTCGTTTTCATGGTGTGTTCCTCACGGTTGAGTTCGGGGTTGGGGGGCGCCCTGGCTGGGGCGTGCGTTCCAGCGCCAGGCAAAATCCAGGCTGTCTTCCGGACAGATGGGAATGCAGCGGGCGCAATTGGTGCATGCGCCCGCGGTGACCATGCCGCTTTCCGCGACCTTCCTGAGATTCAGCACCTGCGGCTCGGGGCACACGCGGGCGCACTCGCCGCAGTGCGTGCAGGTCGTGTCGTCGAAGCGCACCCGCAACAGGGCCATCTTGCCGAGCAATCCATAAAAGGCGCCGAGCGGGCACAAATGGCCGCACCAGCCGTGCTTCAGGATCAGCAGGTCGAAAATGAAAATGCCGAGCGCGGCGCTCAGCCCCATTCCTACGCCGTAGATGATCTCGCGGTGCAGCATGGAAATCGGACTCACCCACTCGAACGCTGCCACGCCCATCAGCGCGGACAGGACAAGCGCCACGCCCATCACCCAGTAGCGCGTGCTGCGGTGCAGGCGAAA
>JAABRC010000371.1 GCA_011391115.1 Candidatus Egaibacter danicus
CGCCTTGCGATCAAACCAGAACTCGTCAGCGGTGTGGGTGCCGAACACCCCCGGCTCCAGGGTGTAGCTGTAGCCCCCTGTGCGAAGACGCTCCAACACCGCGTCGACCAGCGCAGCGGAGTCGGCCCGGGCGTAACGCGGGTCGCGGCGCATGTCGGCAGCCAGTTGCAATGTGCGCGGGTTAAACCCGGGCGGCAGGTCCACGTAATCTTGCAGGCCGGTGGCCAGCCGCTTGGGGCCGTGCTCGTAGCTGATGAAACTTTGGGCGTTGTAGCGAACGATGTCGCCAATGGGCCTGTCGACCGTCCACTGCAGCTCCGGCGACATGGCGGCGGTGTAGCCGACAATTTTCGGGCTGTCCGGTGTGCCGTCCAACACCAGAAGCCAAGGCCTCTGGTTGGCGATGAGCGTGACCTGGTAGTTCACCGGGTTACCGGTCACCAGCAAGTCGGGGTTGAGGCGCATGCGGGGCGGGAAGGCCGAACGCAGAGGACGCCACTCCCGGCCATCGAAGGTGGAGAGTACCGGCCCGCGGAAATACAGGTTGCGCTGGGCCGGTGGCGAGCCTTCAAACTTGATGCGCATGGCGACGCTGCTGTCCAAAGCCAAACTGGCAATCGTGCCGACTTGCATGCTGGCCGATAGGCCACTGCGACCGCTCATGGCGTCGGCCGGCACACCCCACAGCGGCGCTATCCTGGGAAACAGCACAAACAGCACGGCCATTATGGGCGCGCCCAGCAGAGTCATCCAGCCGGCTGTGCGCGCGGCTTGCAGAAGTGGTGGCCGGCCCACCGGCATGTGGCTGTTGACCAGTGCTGTCAGCAGCCCCAGCAGACCTACCAGCATGGCCATGGCGGTCAGCAGGCTTTGAGAAAAGAAGAAGTTGCTCAGCAGCGTGAAAAAGCCCAGGAAGAAGACCACAAAGGCATCTCGCTGTGCCCGCAGCTCCAGCGTCTTGAGCGCCAGTAACACCACAATAAAGGTCACACCCGCGTCGCGGCCCATGACTGTTTTGTGGCTGTAATAGGTCGCTCCCGTCGCAATAATCAGCAGTAGCATCAGCCACCAGCGCGAGGGCAGCGGCTGGCCGCGCAGTGCAATCGTTCCTCGCCAAACCAACAGCGCTGCAGACATGGCACTGCACCATACAGGCAGATCGCTGACCTGGGGCATGATGACCCAAGCGATGACGATGAGTAGAAACAGCGTGTCCCGGGTTTCGCGCGGCAAAGAGCTGAGGCGTTGTAGCATGGGCATTACCCTCCGTACAAGGCCAAGGCCTGCAGGCACTGCTGGCGGTGCGCGGGGCCACTGCCGGGCACAATTTCTTGGCCCCCCAGTCGCACACCGTAGTGCAGCCCTTGCTTCTCGGCCATCAGCACCCAGGCGCAGAGTCTGGAGAGGCTGGCCTCTGTGTGGGCTGCGCCGCCAGCGATGCCGGCATGGGCGAGATCCAGCCAAAGCTCAAACCGTTGCACCTGTTGCGCGTCACGGCTGACCAGTTCATTGGACTTGGCTGCCTTTTTCCACACCACCAGTTTGAGGGGGTCACCCCGGCGGTAGGCGCGCACTCCGTCGTATTCTCCCGTGCTGTGGTGTTGCACCGCAGCTGTGCCGCCTGCCCGTGGCTCTCCAGCGGGTAACGGTGGCGGGTGCGCTTCGGGTTTGGGGTAAATCAGAACTTCAGCGGCAGGGCGCCACACCGTCCATACACGAAAGGTGCCCAAAGGAAAACGGGTCTCTGCGGTCAGTGTCGGAATGCGGTGCAGGCCGCGGCGCTGAGGGGTAAAGGCTACATGCACGGTCGCTCTGCCTTGGGCCGGAACGTCGGTCCAAGTCCAGTGGTCAGTGCCCATGACGGCCAGCCCGATCCCGTAACGAATGCTGTTACGGCTGCTCAAAAGGTGGACACCCACCGGCACACTGGCCCCGGCAAACTGCGGCTCCGGCGTCATCAGGTTCAGTGTGATGCCGCGCAGATTCCCGTGGCACACATGCATGCCGACCACGGCGCATCCGGTAAGCAAAAAAGTGAGGACGTAGCCAAGGTTGAGCTGGTAATTGATGGATGCGATGAGCAGCACCAGTACCGTGGCGGCCAGCATGAATCCGGGACGTGTCGGCAAAATGTAAACGGTGCGCTGAGTCAGCAGAATGCTGTCGCGCAAGGGCAATCGGGACTCAAACCAACGCTGAAGACGTGCTGCGAGATTCAGCCCCGAAAACTTCATGGCAGCGGCACCGCCGCCAGCATGGCGCGCACTTGCTCCACCGCACCACGCCCGGACTCTCCCACCGGAATCATCCGGTGCGCGATGACCTGCGGCAAGACCGCCTGAACGTCATCCGGCGCGACGTAATTGCGGCCACTGAGCAACGCCTGGGCTTTGGCCGCCCGCACGACAGCAATGCCGGCCCTTGGGCTCAACCCCTGCAAAAACCACTGCCCTGATCGCGTGGCGGCAATGAGATCCTGCACATAGTCCAGCAGAGGGTCTGCGGCGTGCACCTCAATCACCAATTGCTGAAGCGCGTGCAACTCGGCGAGTGACAACAGGCTGGGAAGCTGCTCGACCAGATCGCGGCGGTCTTGACCCGCGAGCAGCGCCCGCTCTGCGGCGCGGTCGGGGTAACCCAGTGAAATGCGCATCAGGAACCGGTCCAGTTGCGATTCAGGCAGGGCATAGGTGCCAACCTGGTCCAAGGGATTCTGGGTCGCGATGACAAAAAAGGGTTGGGGCAGGGGGCGCGTTTCACCCTCTACGGTGACTTGCTTTTCCTCCATCGCTTCGAGCAACGCGCTCTGCGTTTTCGGGCTGGCCCGGTTAATTTCATCGGCCAGCAGCACCTGGGCAAAAATCGGGCCGGGATGAAATACAAAGGCTTCTTTGCCACGCTCGTAGATGGACACACCCGACAGGTCGCTGGGCATGAGGTCCGAGGTGAATTGCACTCGGGAGAACTGCAGGCCGAAGGTACGGGATAAGGCATGGGCCAAGGTGGTTTTGCCGACCCCCGGAACGTCGTCGATCAGCAGGTGCCCCCCGGCCAGCAGACAGGCCACGCAGTCCTGAATCTGGTCGGGTTTCCCCACGATCACCGTGTTAAGCTGTTCCAGTAGCGATTTAAGCTTGTGTTGTGTGTCCATTGCATAACGTTAACCGAAAATTTTCAAGAGCGAGCATTTAGGTGA
>JAABRC010000372.1 GCA_011391115.1 Candidatus Egaibacter danicus
GACCAGATTGCGCCAGTCCAGGTCGGCGCTCCCATCCTTGAGGTGACCGGTCACGAACAGACAGCTTTGGGCGTAGTCGCGGTGCGTCAGCGGGATGCCCGCATAGCTTGAAACGCCGGACGCCGCGGTCACGCCTGGCACGACTTCAAAACCAATGCCCTGCGCCGCCAGGGCCTGCAGTTCCTCACCGCCGCGCCCGAAAATGAATGGGTCTCCGCCTTTGAGCCGAACCACCTGTTTGCCGTCGCGGGCGAGCTTTACCAGCAATCCGTTGATCTGCTCCTGCCGCATGGTGTGCTCGTTGCGGCGCTTGCCCGCATAGATGCGCTCCGCAGTGGGCGAGACGAAGTCAAGCACCGCGCTCGACACCAGATGATCGTAGACGACCACCTCGGCCTTCTGCAGCAGGCGCACCGCGCGAAGCGTCAGCAACTCCGGGTCGCCCGGGCCGCCACCCACCAGGTACACGCGCCCGGCAGAACGGGCCGCTGGTGTGATATCGGCGATCAATGCGTGCGCCCCTTGCTGGCGCAGCCGCCCGTCGCGCAGCCCCCGCTACCGCAGCCGCCCGAGGCCGGCGCTGGATCTGCTTCGCCCTGGAAGTCCTGCGCATTGATGAAGATGAAATTGAATGTGCCAGGGTTCAGTTCCACATAGTCCAGCACAGTGTCGGCCAGCAGTACTTGCGACTCACCGGCAATCACCACGGCCACCCCGTTCAGGTCGAGTTTCATGTCTTCCTCGGTGGGATCGTCAAAGCCCATGCCGTACTGCTTCGAGCCGTCCGGATCGATCTTTGCAGCAATGCGCAGGGCCATCTCCTGAGCCCCACTGTTGGCGGCTGCCTGCTGGATTTGCCGTGCGGCCACGCTGGTTAATGTAAACATGTGATGCTCCTTATTGGTTGAGGTGGCAGGGTGGTTTTTACTGTGGTTTGCCGCGGTTTGCCCCGAAATTTTCTAATGCTCGCCCTTGGTCTTCAAGAGTCCCGCCAGGCGGTTGCCTTGTTTCTGGGGTCCGCCGATGGGGAAGAGCTCGTGAAGGTGGTGATTGTTGCCGCGCTCCTGCCCCCAGAGGTTGGCAAAGTGCCAGATCATTGCGCGCACTTGCGCCTGCACCCGGTGTTCATCGTAGTACTCGCGCAGGAAGCGGATCACCTGCCAGTGCGCATCGGTCAGTACCAGGCCTTCCGCTTGTGCCTGCGCCCGTGCGAAGTCTTCGGACCAGTCGTCCAGGTTTTTCAGGTAGCCTTCGACGTCGGTGGCGATGGCTTGGCCATGGACATCAATCGTGCGTGTGTTTGTCATGATTTTCTGCTGGAGCAATTCCTTGTGCGAACGAACAAAGGCCACAAACTGCGCCGCCCAATCCGACCCCGCACCGCTGCGAAGATGGGCGTAAGAGGCCAGCACGTTGTGGTGGACGATGCCGTCGTGCCGGCCATCCACACCATGACCGCGGATCACCTCGTAGGCGAATTTCTGTTCAGGCGACAGGTTTTCAAGGCTGGAGTAATGAAATTCGTGTCCCCGCAGGGCCTGTGGCGCGTCGCCCCCAGCGGCGGACCAAGGCGTATCGGGCGTGGCCTGCAATTCGACGTAGCCGCGCCCTACCGGCCGTTCGTGCATCACCACGTCCGCTGGCAGTGCACCTGCCATCTGGTAGACCTGCCCGTTCCACTGCAGCGTGCGGGCCAGATACATCAGGCCGCCACACTCGGCGTAGACCGGGAGGCCCGCATCGACAGCCGCACGGATGCCCTGGCGCAGCGTGGCATTGGCCTGCAACTGTGCCATGAACATTTCTGGAAAGCCGCCACCGATGAACAGGCCATCCACTTCAGGCAGGGCCGTGTCCTGCAAGGTGTTGAATGGGACGATCTCTGCCCCGGCCGCTTCCAGCGCCTGCAGATCGTCCGGGTAATAAAAGCCAAATGCCGGATCGCGCGCCAGGCCAATGCGAACCGGTGGCTGCGAAGAGTTTGCAACGGGCTCCGCAATGGCTGGAGAGGGGCGGAGTGATGCGGGCAAGGGCAAAGCGGTTTCGGCGAGCTTCATTACCCGCGGCAAATCAACTTGCGCGGCAATCAGTTCACCTATGTCGCGCACGCGTTGTGCGGCATCGTCGAGTTCATGGTTGGGCATCAGGCCCAGGTGGCGCTCCGCAATCGCCAGCCTCGGGTCGTGACCGATGGCACCCAGCACCGTCACATTGGTGTAATGCTCGATCACGGCGCGTAGCTTGGATTCGTGCCGCGCACCGCCCAACTGGTTCAGGATGACCCCGGCGATCCGGATGTCCCGATCGAACGCCTGGTAGCCCAGGATCAGCGGCGCGATGCCGCGCGTCATGCCGCGCGCGTCCAGCACCAGCACCACGGGCAGGCCCAGCAGTTTGGCCAGCGCGGCATTGCTGTTGCTGCCGTCCAGGGCCAGTCCGTCGTACAGTCCCTTGTTGCCTTCGACGATGCTGATGTCAACCTGTGCAGCGCGCCGCAGGAAGCAGGCCGTGATCTGCACGGGCGTCATCAGGAACGGGTCGAGGTTGTAGCAGGCGCGCCCGCTGGCCTCGCTCAGCCACATCGGGTCGATGTAATCAGGCCCCTTCTTGAAGGGCTGCACGGCCAAGCCACGTGCCGCCAGCGCGGAACACAATCCTACCGTGATGGTGGTCTTGCCCGAAGACTTGTGGGCCGCCGAAACCAGGAAACCCGACATGCCTGCCTGCGCTCAGGCCGCAGCCGCGGCGGCTGAGGCATCGGGGCTGTCAGCGCGGTCCAGACGTGCCGGCAGAAAACCCAGGAATTTCAAGGCCAGCATCACGATCAGGCCTGCGATGGCGACGCCGCCGAAGCCCAGCAACCACTCTGGCAGGGTGGGCGTATACGGATTCACCACGCCGTCATGGAAGCTGCTGCTCACTTGCCGACCGGGAAACATCACCAGCGGGAAGGCCTGGCCGCCGATGATGGTGACCCACATCTGCGCAAACCCGCCGCCCACCACCAACAGGGTGGCTGTCGCAATGCGGCCGCGAAGTTCGCCAATGCGCGGGTGTAACAGCAAGACCATGGGCACGATCCCGCCCAGCACCACCTGTCCCAACCAGAACAGGGCGGTGTGCACGCCGCCGTCAAGCAGGATGAATCGCTCGAAATCATGGTGCTTGGTGAAGTACAGGTTGGTCAGGTGAT
>JAABRC010000037.1 GCA_011391115.1 Candidatus Egaibacter danicus
GGGCAACCTGGATAGCATCAAGGCCGCCGTTGGTGCCGTGGGCGGTTCCTGCAAAGCCTGCCACGACGCGTTCCAGAAACCCTTGTAAATTGCCGGCGTGATTTGCTATAATATTAATAGCTGCACGCGCATATTGGACAAGGGTTAACGGCCAATTTCGTTATGAAATTGGCCGTTTTCCATTGGTGAAGATCAGGAATCAGACCTCGGCCAGCAATTTCTCGATCAGGGCGTGCAGCTCGGCGAAATCGGGTTCACCCACGTAACGCTTCACGATATCGCCACGCTTGTTCACGATGTAGGTGGTGGGCGTCAGTTTCACTTCGCCCCAGGATTGAGCGACGGCGCCGGTGTTGTCGATAGCAACTTGAAACGGCAGTTTGCGGGTTTGAGCGAAATTTACGACATAGCTGGGTGGGTCGTAACTCATGGCCACGGCCACCGTGTCAAAACCTTTCGCATGGTATTTGTCGTAGGTGGCGATCACTTTGGGCATTTCGGCCACGCAGGTGACACAGCTGGTGGCCCAGAAATTCACCAGTGTGACCCGGCCTTTCAGGTCGGCAGTGCTCCTGGTCGAGCCGTCCAGCAGCACAAAAGTGGACTCGGGTGCTGCCGTTGAGCCAGCGCCGATATAAGTGGCAGTCCCGATTGCCAAAACGACGGCCGCGGCGGCAAGATATAAACTTCGTTTCATTTCAAGGGTTTACTCATGGATCGTCGACAGTTTAACGGTGCTTGCGGGTCTTCGGTGGCTGCATTGATCTTGCTGACGCATGCAAGGGCACATGCGCTCTCGCTGGGTGACCTCACGAATGCAGAAGCCTCATCAGGACTCAAGACCGCGCTCGAAAAAGGTGCACTGGCAGCCGTTGGCCTGCTGGGCAAAACAGATGGATTCCTTGGAAACGAAAAAGTTCGCATTCCACTGCCCGGTTTTCTGAACGACGCCGCCAAACTGCTCAAAACGCTGGGCCAAAGCAAACGGGTAGATGAGTTGGTCACGTCCATGAACCGCGCGGCCGAAACCGCTGTGCCGATGGCCAAAGACTTGCTGGTAGGCGCCGTCAAATCGATGAGCGTGACGGATGCGAAAAAAATTCTCGCAGGTGGCGATACGTCGGTGACCGGCTTTTTTGCTGAAAAAACCCGCGCACCGCTGGGCGTGAAATTTCTGCCGGTGGTGACCAAGGCTACCGAAAAGGTCGGTCTGGCCGCGAAATACAACCAGGTTGCCGGCAAGGCCGCGGGAATGGGCCTGGTGAAAAAGGAAGACGCCAATATCCAGCAATACGTCACCGGCAAGACGCTGGACGGCCTGTATTTCATGATTGGCGAGGAAGAAAAGAAAATCCGCCAGGACCCTGTCGGTACTGGGAGCGCCATCCTTAAAAAGGTGTTTGGCGCGATCAAGTAACCCGGCTGTGTGGGTGATTTCAAGAGGTTGGATCGTCGCGGGTTGCCTCGCGCTGACGGCCTGCAGCCCTGCGCTGAACTGGCGTGAAGTTCGCCTGGAACCCTCTGCACTGGTGGCCATGCTGCCGTGCAAGCCTGACCAGGGCACCCGGTCAGTGACGCTGGCAGGGCAAAATCTCTCGATGCACATGATGGGGTGCGAGGCAGATTCCGCTACGTTTGCCGTTTCTTACGCTGATTTGCCGGATGCCACACAGGCAGCAGCCGTGCAGGCCCAGTGGCAAACGGCCATGCTGGGCAACATGCGGGCCACGCAAAACCTGCAGAGCCCGTTGAATATCAAGGGTGTCGTTGGCGCGACGGGTGCCGTGCAGCTGCAGGCGCAAGGCACGCAGCCGGATGGTCGGGCCGTGGTTGCTCAGGGTGTGTGGTTTATTCGGGGGGCTCAGGTCTTTCATGCCGTCATGTACGCAAGCAAGCTCAACCCGGAAGCAGCTGATGCGTTTTTTACCGGATTTCGCCTTCAATGACGCCTGAAACGACAGTTTCAGCGTCGCTGCCGCCAGCGACGGAGCTCGGTCGTCGTGCCGCCTCGTTGGTCTTTCTGGCATTTGCCTTTGCGTACTTTTTGTCGGCGTTGATCCGGGCCATCACAGCCACACTGGCGCCCACGCTCACGCAGGAGTTCGCGCTTCAGGCGCGTGACCTGGGTTTACTGGCCGGCGGGTATTTCCTCGGTTTTTCTCTCACGCAGTTACCGCTGGGCACGTGGCTGGATCGCCATGGCCCCAAGCGCGTCATCCTGTGTTTTCTTGCCGTTGCAGTGGTGGGCTGCCTGGCGTTCTCAGTAGCCACCAGTTTTTCAGGCCTGCTGGCGGCGCGGGTGTTGTGTGGCGTGGGCGTCAGCGCCTGTCTGATGGCGCCACTCACCGGTTACCGCCGCTGGTTTGCGCCAGCCGCACAGTTGCGGGGCAATTCTTGGATGCTGATGACCGGTTCACTGGGCATGGTTGCTTCCACTTTGCCTGTTCAATGGCTGATGCCGGTCACCGGCTGGCGCCCCTTGTTCTGGGGGCTGTCACTATTTGTCTTGCTGGCCATGGCGGTCATCGCCTGGCAGGTTCCGCGCTGGGATACTGCGCCGAACTTGACTGAGCCGCCCCACCCGGAGCCGGCAGGGTATGCAGCCATCTGGGCGCACCCCTACTTCCGCAAGATGGTACCCATGGGTTTTTTTTGCTACGGTGGTCTGGTCGCCATGCAGACCCTGTGGGCGGCGCCGTGGATGATCAAGATTGCGGGCTACTCACCGCTTCAGGCCGCGACCGGACTGTTCTGGATCAACGTGGCCATGTTGTGCACCTTCTGGACCTGGGGGCTGGTGAACCCCGGGCTCACGCGTCGTGGCATCAGTGCAGACCGGCTGATGATGTGGGGCCTGCCGTTGAGTTTCGTAATTCTTGCTATCATTATCATAGCTGACCACGCAATATCTGCATGGGCTGGTGTGCTCTGGGCCCTGTATTGCATGAGTTGTACCTTTGTTTCACTGTCCCAGCCGGCAGTCGCCATGGCTTTTCCCAGCGCGCTGGCGGGGCGGGCGTTGTCGGCGTACAACCTGGTTATTTTCCTGGGCGTGTTCGTGATTCAGTGGGGTGTGGGCCTGCTGATTGACGGGTTTCGTGCACTGGGCTTTGGCGAAGTGTTGTCTTTTCAGCTGGCTTTTGGGGTCTATTTGGGGTGTGGCGTGTTGTCGTACGCCTATTTTTGGGCATCCAAAAGCCATAATCAACGCTCATCATGACGATCGCGACCCTCATCATTGCCCACGCCCCGCTGGCCAGTGCACTGCGCCAGTGCGTACTGCACGTGTTCCCCGCGGCAGCGGCCGATATTGAAGCGCTGGATGTGCTGCCCGATGTGTCGCCCGAAGCCTCGCTGGAGCAGGCACGCGCGTTGATGACCCGCATGGGTGCGAAGCAGACGCTGCTGTTTACCGACCTGTTCGGTGCGACGCCATGCAACATCGCGCAAAAGCTGGTTGATGGCATCGACTCCAAACTCATCGCGGGCGTGAACATGCCCATGCTTCTGCGCACCATGACTTACCGCCACGAAACGCTGGACCTGCTGGCCGCGCGCGCCATGGCGGGCGGCTCGCAAGGTGTCATGCAGGTCGCCGTGACCGCACCCCAAAATCAGGCAAAAAGAAACAATGATCAAGAGCACCGTGACCATCAGCAATAAGCTGGGCCTGCACGCCCGGGCTTCCGCCAAGTTGACCAAACTGGCGGGCAGTTTCCCATGCGAGGTCTGGATGTCCCGCGGTTCGCGCCGGGTGAACGCCAAGAGCATCATGGGCGTGATGATGCTGGCCGCTGGCCTGGACTCGACCGTGGAGGTCGAAACCAATGGCGACCGCGAGCAGGAAGCGATGGATTCCCTTTTGGCGCTGATCAACGACAAGTTCGGCGAGGGCGAGTGATTTGACGTTCTCCATCCACGGTCTGGCTGTCGCCCGGGGCATTGCCATCGGGCGCGCCGTGCTGGTCGCTTCCAGCCGCGTGGATGTGGCGCACTATTTCATCCAGCCGTCGCAGGTGGCGTCTGAAATTGACCGTGTACGGGCGGGGCGCAACGCCGTGGTCGATGAAATTCACCGTCTGCAAAAAAGCGTGTCCCTCATGGGGCCCAAAGAGGCGCCGCATGAGCTGACGGCCCTGCTGGACGTTCACCTGATGCTGCTGCAGGACGAAGAACTCATCGGCGGCGTCAAACACTGGATCACGGACCGGCTGTACAACGCTGAGTGGGCGCTGACCACCCAGCTGGAGGTGATTGCACGCCAGTTCGACGAGATGGAAGACGAGTACCTGCGTGAACGCAAGGCCGACCTCGAACAGATCACCGAAAAAGTACTGCTTGCCATGAAGGGTGTGGCCTCACCCATTGCGCCGGTGTCAACGCGCAGCCAGCGCAAGACCTCGCAGCAGGACTTGCTGCTGGATGACACAGTGGACGTGCCGCTGATTCTGGTGGCACACGATCTGTCTCCCGCGGACATGCTGCAGTTCAAGCAAAGCGTGTTTGCGGGTTTTGTGACGGACGTGGGCGGCAAGACTTCCCACACGGCCATCGTGGCTCGCAGCCTGGACATTCCCGCCGTCGTCGGGGCCCGTTCCAGCAGCCATCTGGTGCGTCAGGATGACTGGGTCATCATCGACGGTGATGCCGGCGTGGTCATCGTGGACCCGTCGCCCATCATCCTTGCTGAATACGGCTTCAAGCAGCGCCAGGGCGAACTGGAGCGTGGCCGCCTGTCCCGGTTGCGGCACACGCCAGCGGTGACGCTGGATGGCCAGAAAGTTGAGCTGCTGGCCAACATCGAAATGCCGGAAGATGCCATCGGAGCAGTCAAGGCCGGCGCCGTGGGTGTAGGGCTGTTCCGCAGTGAGTTTCTGTTCATGGGTCGGCAGGGTGAGTTACCCGATGAAGAAGAACAGTACCAGGCCTACAGACGCGCGGTTGAGGGCATGCAGGGCATGCCAGTCACGATCCGTACGATTGATGTCGGCGCGGACAAACAGCTTGGCGACTCGTACAAGGACGACGGCCATCTCAATCCCGCGCTGGGCCTGCGCGCCATTCGCTGGAGCCTGGCTGACCCCGCCATGTTCATGACGCAGCTACGGGCCATTCTGCGCGCTGCCGCGCACGGCCGTGTCAACCTGCTCATACCCATGCTGGCACACGCGAGCGAAATCCGCCAGACGCTGGCGTTGCTGGACCAGGCACGTGCCGACCTGGATCGTCGCGGTGAAGGCTATGGACCGCTTCAGCTGGGCGCAATGATTGAAATTCCGGCCGCTGCGTTGACGCTGAAGCTGTTCCTGAAGTATTTCGATTTCCTCTCCATTGGCACGAATGACCTGATTCAGTACACGCTGGCGATTGACCGGGCGGACGAATCTGTTGCGCACCTGTACGACCCCATGCACCCCGCCGTGTTGCGTCTGGTGGCAGAAACCATCGCCGAATGCCAGGCGCAGGGCAAGAGTGTCAGCGTCTGTGGCGAGATGGCCGGTGACGTGGGGCTGACCCGCCTGCTGCTGGGCTTGGGCCTGCGCAGCTTTTCCATGCATCCGGCGCAGATTCTGGCGGTGAAACAGGAAGTGCTGAAAACCGATGCAGGCAAGCTAGGCCCCTGGGCCCAAGAGGTGCTGGAATCTGAAGACCCCGCGCAGGTGGTTTATACCGGACAGCTGGATCGCCGATTGGCCGTCGGCGCGACGGGGGTGGGGCGTCGGTCCTGACCAGCTCGCCGCCAGCCGTTTACTTGCTGCGCAATCCCCAGACGGCCGCGCCAATAATCATCACGGTTGCCAGTGCAATCGACCAGGTCAACGGGCGTTGGGTCGCAGCCAGCAACAGCATGGTGGAGGTCAGTGGTGTCAGGTAACTCAGGATGCCGATATGCCGTGCGTCGCCCAGCTTCAGGGCTCGGTCCCACATGAAGAATGCAGCGCCCAGAGGTCCCAGCCCCATCACGCTGATCAGCAGCCAGTCGTGCCCACTCAAATGCGCCGCCGGCTCCAGTGCCCAATGGCAGAGCAGTGACAGCAGCCCTGACAGCAAGCCAAACAGGCCGATGGCCGCTGTAGGGAAGGGCTTGACGCGTTTGGTCAGCAGCGAATAACTGGCCCAGATCAAGCCCGAGGCCAGTGCCAGTAAATAACCCCACGACCAGCCACCCGTTGCGACGGCCGAACCCGGTGTATCACCGCTGGCGCCCAGAATCGCCATCGCAGCCCCCGCAAACCCCAGCAATGCTGCGGCGATATGTGCGCTGCGCAGTTGAAGTCCTGGCAGGAGCAGTGGAGCCAGCACCACCATGAACAGCGGCCACAGGTAATTGACCAGATTCGCCTCCACCGGCGGCGCATGGCGCAAGGCGATGAACAGCAGGAAATGAAAGCCAAACAAGCCGTACACACCCAGCGCCAATGTCGCAGCCGGCACGCGCCATTGATGTAGGTCATGACGCAATAGCGGCAGGGCGAGCACACTACCGATCAGCAACGACAGGCCGGTCAGCAGGAACGGAGGCACGTGCGATAGCGACACCCCCAAAGTCGCCAGCGTGGCCCATAGGGCGATGGCGCCCAATGCGTAGAGATTGGCTTTCACGCCGTTACCCGGTGCTGGACGGCATCAACAAACAAAGGACAGGACATGAGTACGTTTGATCATAGTGGTCTGATTCAGGACATCAATGAAAGTCTGGCACCGTTTCGCAAGGCGCAGCCAGACGCCATGGCCGGTTTTGGCCAACTGGCCCGTGCAGCGATCACCGACGGCGTGTTGAGCGCCAGGCAGAAGGAACTGATTGCGCTGGCCATTGGCGTCACGCAACGGTGCTCCGGATGTATCGGCTTTCACATCAAGGCGCTTCACAAGCTGGAATGCACACGCGCTGAACTGGAAGAAATGCTTTCCGTTTGTGTATACATGGGCGGTGGCCCGGCGCTGATGTACGCCGCCGAGGCCATCACTGCTTGGGAAAAGATGACGCCCGTCAAGCCTGGCTAGTCTGCGCAAGTGACTGATCCATCAGGCCAGCCGCTGGTCGGTAGATGGGCGCTTCCATAAATTCAGGCCACCATCCACCGCATGCTGGTCAATCGCAGCCAGCTCTGCGGCAGAAAAATCAGACTGCTTGAGTGCGCCCACCAGTTCCACAATCTTGGGCGCGAGACCCTCGGTGGGTTCGTCAATGATGATCAGGTCCGGGTCTCCCATCAGCGTGCGGCACAGCGTCAGCATCTGCTGCTCACCACCCGACAGAACACCGGCTTCCGTGTGCTGGCGCTCTTTGAGCCGCGGGAACATCCGGTACATGTCGTCAAATGACCAGCGGCTACTCTTCCTGCCGCTTTTTCTACTGCCCTTTTGCCCAAGCAGCAGGTTTTGCTCAACGGTGAGCCTGGGGAAAATATCGCGATTTTCCGGCACGTAGCCGACGCCCAGGTGAGCAATCTCGAATGGCTTGAGACCCAGTGTCTCGGTGTCGTTCCAGCGGACGGAACCCTGACAGTCCACCAGGCCCATGATGGCCTTGGCTGTGGTCGAACGGCCCGAGCCGTTGCGGCCCAGCAGCGCGACAATTTCGCCCTTGCCCACTTCCAGGTGCACGCCATGCAGCACATGGCTCTTGCCATAAAAGGCGTTCAGACCTTTGACTTGAAGTAACACGTCAGTGCCCCCCTGCCTGCGCATCGGCCACCGAAGAGCCCAGATAGGCTTCCTGCACACGCGCGTTGGCCCGCACGGCCTCCGGTGTGTCAAACGCAAGTACCTCGCCATACACCACCACGGCAATCTTGTCGGCCAACCCGAATACCACGCCCATGTCATGCTCCACGGTCAACAGGGTTTTGCCCACGGTAACCTCCTTGATGAGGCTGATGAAACGCGTCGTCTCGCTCCTGCTCATGCCCGCCGTGGGCTCATCCAGCAGCACCACGCTGGCACCACCGGCGATGGTGATGCCGATCTCCAGCGCCCGCTGTTCCGCGTAGGTCAGGTTCATGGCCAGCACATCATGCTTTTTGTCGAGCTTGATCATGGCCATGAGCTCTTCAGCCCGTTCGTTCGCATCGTCCAGATCGGCCAGAAATTTGAGGAAGGTGTATTTGTAGCCCAGACTCCACAACACGCCACAGCGCAGGTTTTCAAACACGCTGAGCTTGGGGAAGATATTGGTGATCTGGAAGCTGCGCGACAAGCCCAGGCGGTTGATCTCATACGGCTTCAGGCCATCAATGCGCTTGCCATTGAGCAGCACTTCGCCACTGGTGGGCTCCAGCCGCCCACTGATCAGATTGAACAGCGTGGACTTGCCGGCGCCATTGGGGCCAATCACGCCAATACGCTCACCGGCTTTCACTGCCAGGTCCACACCCCGAATGATCTCGGTCTTGCCAAAACTCTTGCGCAGGCCTTTCAACTCCAGGGCGTTCATGGGGTCACCTCCCGACGTTTCATTTCCGCTTCGATAAACGTCTGGATGGTGCTCCACCGGCGTGCAAACCCGCGCCGAACCAGCTCAAAAAGACCCACGCCGGTGGCGAGCACTGCCGCCGCGCCGAACCAGCTCCCCACGCTGTTCACCATGAGCTGAATGCCCAGAAAACTCAACTCAGGGCCCATGGCGGCATTGAGTTGCAGGTGATAGACCATCTCCACCAGAGCAGAGGTGCCGATCAGTCCGATCACTGTCGCCATCGCCAACCCGAGGTAGCTGGGCAGCAGCTCGCGCAGGCGGCCAAAACTCGCCACCCGCAGATTCATCATGATCAGACTGGCCAGTCCGCCCGGTGCATACATCACGGTGAACATGAATATCAGCCCCAGATACAGCAACCAGGCCTTGGTGAATTCACTGAACAGCACAAACGCCAGAACCATCAAGATGGCGCCCAGGATCGGACCGAAAAAGAAGGTGGCTCCGCCCAGAAACGTGAACAACAGATAGGCCCCCGAGCGCCCCGCCCCCACCACCTCAGCCGTCACAATTTCAAAATTCAGCGCAGCCAGACCGCCAGAAATACCCGCAAAGAAACCCGCAATGATGAAGGCCGTGTAACGGATGCGCTGCGTGTTGTAGCCCACAAACTCCACCCGCTCCGGGTTGTCGCGTACGGCATTCAACATGCGCCCCAGCGGCGTTCGGGTGAATGCATACATGGCAGCCACCGAAATGAAGGTGTAGATGGCAATCAGGTAGTACACCTGAATGGGTGGCCCGAACGTGATACCCAGAAACGCATTGCTGGAAACCCGGTTACCTGAAACGCCCCCCTCACCACCAAAAAACTCGGGGATCATCAGCGACATGGCAAACACCAGCTCACCCAGGCCCAGCGTGATCATGGCAAACGTGTTGCCTGCCTTGCGGGTGGTGACGTAGCCAAACAGCACGGCAAACCCCAGACCGGCCAGTCCCCCTGCCAGCGGCACCAGCGCCACTGGCAGGGGTAACGTGCCAACCGTCGCGGCGTTCAGTGCGTGAATGGCCAGATAGGCCCCCAGGCCGGTGTACACGGCGTGGCCAAAGCTGAGCATCCCGCCCTGCCCGAACAGCATGTTGTAGGACAGGCAGGCAATGATGGCAATACCCATCTGGGACAGCACGGTAATGCCCAGACCACTTTGAAATACCAGAGGTGCAACAGCAAGCACCAGGGCAAACAAACCCCAGGTGATCCAGCGGGAGGAATTGAAGGATTT
>JAABRC010000373.1 GCA_011391115.1 Candidatus Egaibacter danicus
ACGTTTTTCGATTCGCAAAGCCCAGGTCGCTGGAACAAACCATGACGATGATGATTCGCTGAGATCGCGTTTATTTCGGGAGCCATACGTTGTTCTTCAATCGGTGACCAGCAAGGCGACCTCGGCCTCCCGCCGTGTGACAAGTCCCGGAAGCACTTTCCCACCGCCATACACCCAACGCCGCAACTCCTGTCTCGCCGCTGGCCAGTCTCGCTGGTTGATGCGCCGCCTCAAAGTCGATGTTTGAAGCCGTCCGCCACCCAGGTTGAAGGTGAAGTCGACGATGGCCGCGAGTCGCCCCTCTGGCTCCCTAGCCAGTACCGGGCAATACCGAAGTGTGGCGGCAAGCGCATTCATTAGGTCTTGGGCCAGGTACGCCTCGGCTTCAGTCTCAGTGATGGGCGGGTGATCTGGCTTGCACAGATGCCCAAACCCGATGGTGTGATACCCAGCAGGGCAGACGTAGGGGTGCGCCCGGCCCGGGTCGTTCTTGGGTACTCGACAGAACCCCTCAAACCGCCTGGCTAACGCGATTGCCTGTGGTTGCACTTTAATCAGACGTGCTTCCATGTCGGCCCCGCCTTTGCCATCCCGATTGCTGACTTCGATATGCCGAGCGCTTTTGCCAGTTGTCGGTGACTTCGAAAATCGGAACGAATTTGGGTGACCAGTTGCTCCGTCAGGCGTGCTCTTGGATGTCGAGTGCCACATGGTGGATTACCACGACCCTTGGACCGCATGTCTTTCAAATTGTCGGCTTGAGTGCCAATGAACATGTGTGCCGGGTTGACGCAGGAAGGGTTATCACAGCGATGGCAGAGAAGCATTCCAGACGGAATGATGCCGATCAACAGTTCATAAGCCACTCGATGGGCGAGGTAAAAACGACCGTCGTCACCCATGATCTTTCCGTATCCACCTTGCTTGGTCGAGACCAACCACGTCCAGCACGTGTCTTGACCTCCGACCTCAACCTTCTTCCAAAAACGTTCAGCGAGCGAATGTGCATGATGGCGTTCAATTACGTGCATCACGACGCTCCCAAACGCGCGATAGAAACCAGAAATTCAGTACCCCAGACCACAGCGCCTGATCAGCACCGGTCCAGGCAACTTGCACAGCTTCAACCCATCCAGATCCGCCATTAAGTGCAGCAATGAAGGCCGTGACCTTTGCGGTGCAGTACAGCGCCATAAAGAGGTAGGTGATAACCGGACGCACGCTGGTGGAAAGCGCATCAGCCCACTTCACGCCTGACTGCCTGCCTTGACCTGCAACAGCCTCTTTGAAGGCTTCTATGGCTCCAGTATTCCAAGTAGCGTCGGCGCTTGCACCGATCTCACCCATTCGACTGGCACCACGAACCTTCTCAAACTCCAGCGCCTTGTCCTGCATCGCCAGCTCGTGACCGCGTTCACCCTTGCGATCCAGCCATTTCAGAAATTCCGGAGCCAGGCGAAACAATCCGCCCATCAGGCCACCCAGCAGTGTTTCGATCATTGCGAACCTCCAAACAGTTTGAGTTTGATGAGCGCACCCGTCATCAAGGCCAGCACAAGACCGGTGACGAGCATCTTGATGATGGTCAGGCCTGCAGTCTTCTTGGCCTCGTTGTAGGCATCGAGCAGGTTGCGCAGTTCACGGATGTCGTGGGCTGCGTCGTCACCATCGAGTCCCACCTCACGCAGGGCATGGCGGGCGCCAAGCTCAGCTGCGCGCTCAAGCATGGTCTCGAAGTCTTGGTGCGGCAGCGTCATCATCTGCCGCCTTTCCACTTGTTCAGTTTTCATCTTCATCCTCCAGAAATGCGAAACCCGCCTGGTGGGCGGGTTCTCGGGGTTGCAATAGCTTGTGAACTGGCACTACGGTGCCTTTTTGCGGACCTTCGCTTTCGCATCGATTTGCATCAGTCGGCGCCTGGCCAGAGCGCGCTCCTTGGGGTGCACATCAGCGCGCTCAATGGTGTCTTGGGACTCCACCAGGGCCTGCAGCTTTTGTTTGTCTGCGCCCTCCTTCATCCCATCAATGACGGGCTGCATGCGCTGCAGGAATGTGTTCAACTTATCCATTGGTTTTCTCCTCAAACTGCAAAGATGTGGCGGGCCACCGGTGCTCTGGTGGCCATGCCGTTATTCATCAAGACCCGGTCCCCCAGATGCAAGGCATCCACCGTGCGCGCGGTGACCGCGCCGCGCTCAGTGGCCACGCGAATGAGCCCGCCCTCGATACCCACGACCGAGCCAACCACGGTGGTGCTGGTTGAGAGCAAGCGCGTAAGCTCTTTGAGTGCAAAGGTCATCTTGGTTGCTCCAGGTTGAGTTGGGTGTCGATGGCCGCCTCAGATACAGTGATCTGGATGCCGGTCACCTTGGCGCGATAGGGGCTCGCCGTGGACGGGTCGGTGGCCTCAACGATCTGCCCGAGCCGAAACCCAGGCCTAAACACCACATTGAGCTCAACTTGGTTGAAGGCGTGCGCATGGGCATCCATTTCAGCCACACCCCGGTGCACCAGCGCATCATCCGAGAGCAGTGGCTCAACGATTGGCGCGCCCTCGCGCAAGCCGTCGCCCCGGTAGACTTCAATGATCATGCGGCGGCTCCCTTGATCAGGGCCAGAATACTGAAGTCGGTTTCACCGTTGAGGGTTGCGGGCGAGGACAAGGCATAGACCAGCGCCTGCACGTCGTAGCTGACCTTGGCCACACCCACCCCCTTGATCGAGGCTTTCACCGTGATTCTGTCTGACTGAAGGTTGAGCGCGCCCAGGCTGCGGCCATACCAGAGCGTCTGCTGCAGGCCTGAGCGCGCCGGTTTGTCAAGTGTTGCCGATTCGGTGTCCTCAAACATCAGCTCCTCGCTCACTGTGACCACCGTGGTGCCCTGGGCCGTCAACGAGCCCGCCGAGCAGATGATCTCGGTGATGCTGACGTTGTCCGTCTTGTAGACCAGAATAAAGGCGGTCTCGCCCGGGCTGAAGGAACTGCGCCCGCCGTTCAAACCCGTCTCCCGGGTGTCCACCTCAGCAGAGAGGTGCCCGGATGAGCCCGAGCCCGACCCGTCAGGATTGCCGAACTGAACACGAATCGTGGCATTGGCCATTTGTAATTTTCCTTCTGTTGGTTACGTATCAACCAGTACAAACTGGACTTCTTCATCCGTCGAGAGCGCCACCCGCCAATCCAGTGAGGT
>JAABRC010000374.1 GCA_011391115.1 Candidatus Egaibacter danicus
AGCGTTCGTCCCGCGCCCCAGGTGCGTCAGGCCGCCCCGGTCGCCTTGCCGAAGTCCCGCCCGGCCCCTGCCAGGGCAATGCCGGGCTCCAGGAAGCTGGCAGTCGCCGGCGGCGGCAACGAGGAGTGGGAAGAGTTCTGAGCAGGCAAGCTGAAACAAGACTTTTTCAAGGCGCCCATTAATTATTCGATCAAGCACCCGATACAGCTAGTAGTAAGTTCAATTACTAGAGTATGGCTTGTGATGAAACATGGAATGAAGAAACGGTTTGCGGCGCTTGCTGGCGGTACGCTCCTCATGCTCCCCGCCTGCGTATTGGGCGCCGAAGCAGCCATCGGGGCTCAACATGCCCCTGCGGTTGACGATGGATTCACCTTCGGTCTGCTTTACCGGGCCGATGTGATTTCCACTGTTTCCGGCGGCCTGCGGCAAAAAACCACTGCACTGGGCAATCTCGATGTCAAATTCGATTTTGACATGGATGCGCTGGTGGGCTGGGACGGCGTTTCGGTGGGTTTGCACGGCATCGCGAGCCATGGCGGAAAACCCAACGCCAATCATGTCGGGAGCAGCCAGGGCGTCGACAATATCGAGGTCGACACCAATACCGCAAAGCTTTTCCAGGCCTGGATCCAGAAGCAGTTTCTGGACGAGCGGCTGTCCGTGCTCCTCGGTCTGTACGACCTCAACTCCGAATTTTACGTCAGCCACAGCTCGGGGATCTTCCTGCACCCGTCTCCCGGTATTGGTTCCGAGCTGGCTCAAACCGGGCTGAACGGGCCCTCGGTCTTTCCCACCAGTTCCGTGGCTTTGCGTGTGAGCTTTCTCCCCACGCCTGAAACCTATGTGCAGGCGGTTGTGCTGGATGGCGTTCCGGGTGATCCCGACAACCCGCGGGGCACCCATATTCAATTCAACGATGGCGATGGCACATTGCGTGTCGTTGAGATGGGGTATATCCCCGGTAAATCGAAAGAGGGGGATCAGACTCTGACCGACAAGTATGCCGTTGGCATTTGGTCCTACACCTCCCGGTTTGAGGATCTGGTTGAAGTTGATGGGGGGGGCGATCCCTTGATGGGCAAGGGCAACGAGGGGTTTTATGTACTGGCCGAACGTACGCTCTATCGTGGCAAGCGAAACCCCGACGGTCATGTCGACGGCTTCATCCGCTACGGCAGGGCCGCTGAGGACTTCAACCAGTTTTCCAGCTATTTCCAGACAGGAATCGTCTTCAGCGGCATGGTGCCGGGTCGCGACGAAGACCAGTTCGCACTGTCTTACAGTACGGCCCGAACCGGAGACAAGTACCGGCAGGCTGCCTTGAATGCGGGCCAGCAAGCCACACGCGACGAATCGGTCTGGGAAGCAACCTACCGTGCGCAAATGGCCTCCTGGCTGGTCGTTCAACCCAACATTCAGTATGTAGTCAATCCGGGCACTGATGAAGCGATCAAGAACGCAACCGTTCTGGGTATTCGATTTGAAATGGCCATGGAGAAATAACCCGCAGGGTTCAGTTTCTTCCAGACAAACAACAGGAGCTTCACCATGTTTTCCTCGATGATGATCAAACACAAGATATTTGGCTTTGGACTGCTGAGCCTGGCTTTTACCGCGGCAATCGCCGTGGCCGGATATTGGGGCCAGCAGCAGATGAGCCACGCCATGATGGACGTCATGACCAGTTCGACCGCACAAAAGAACCTGATGCAAGCCGACATGATGCATGAAGCCGTTCAGTCGGACGTATTGACGGCAATGCTGGCGGGGCAGAAACCGGAAGAGGAACGCGCTGAAGCGGGCAAGCAAATCACTGAAAACTTGCGGGAGCATGCAGGCGTGTTCCAGGATAGCCTTGCCGAGAACAAGTCCCTCCCGCTTGACGAGCCCATCAAGGAAAAGATTGCCGAAAGCGAAAGCGTGCTGAATGCATACATTCGTGCAGCGGAAGCGGTCATTGCGCTGGCGCTTCAGGATCAGGCTGCAGCGCAGGCCCAATACCCAGAATTCATCAAGGCCTTTGAAGCAGCCGAGCTGAAGATGGGCGAATTGAGCGAGTTGATCGAAGGCGCTGCCAAGCAGGCCGAATCGAGCAGCGGCGAGGCGGCAAATACAGCACAAAGTGCAATTCTGCTGGGCCTGATTGTCTGTGCGTTGATCTTGCTGGGCATTTCTGTCGCATTCTCCCGTGCCATCACCCGCCCGCTGGATGCCGCGGTGAAGCTGGCACATGGAGTTGCCGAAGGCGACCTGACGCAGCGCATCGAAGTCCACGGGTCGGATGAAATCGGCCAGTTGATGCAGGCACTGAAACACATGAACGACAGCCTGGTGAGCATCGTGAGCCAGGTACGTACCGGCACCGACACCATTGCCACCGCATCGAGCCAGATTGCCAGTGGCAACCTTGACCTGTCGTCGCGCACCGAAGAACAGGCCTCCAGCCTGGAAGAGACCGCCAGCTCGATGGAAGAGCTGACCAGCACCGTCAAGCAGAACGCCGAGAACGCGCGTCAGGCCAACCAGCTCGTCGTCTCCACCGCCGACGTTGCCGTCAAGGGCGGCCAGGTCGTTGGCCAGGTCGTCGACACCATGGCCTCCATCAAGGACAGCTCCAGAAAGATTGCCGACATCATCGGCGTCATCGACGGCATCGCCTTCCAGACCAACATCCTGGCCCTGAACGCTGCGGTCGAAGCCGCGCGCGCCGGCGAACAGGGACGCGGCTTTGCCGTCGTTGCCTCCGAGGTACGCAACCTTGCCCAGCGCAGCGCCGGTGCGGCCAAGGAGATCAAGACCCTGATCGAAGACTCCGTCGGCAAGGTAGACGCCGGCAGCGAACTGGTCGACGAAGCCGGCAAGACCATGGGTGAGATCGTCAGCTCGGTCAAGCGCGTCACCGACATCATGAGCGAGATTGCTGCGGCGAGCCAGGAACAGAGCGCCGGCATCGAACAGGTCAACCAGGCCATCACCCAGATGGACGACGTCACCCAGCAGAATGCCGCGCTGGTTGAAGAAGCGGCGGCTGCGGCCGAGAGCCTGCAGGACCAGGCTGGCAAGCTGGCCGAGGTGGTGAGCGTGTTCAAGCTGGATGGATCGTCCTACAGCGTTCGTCCCGCGCCCCAGGTGCGTCAGGCCGCCCCGGTCGCCTTGCCGAAGTCCCGCCCGGCCCCTGCCAGGGC
>JAABRC010000375.1 GCA_011391115.1 Candidatus Egaibacter danicus
TTTGGGTGGACTTGTCACCGGCGTTGAGCAGGACAACGATCACCCGGCCGCGGCGGACGAAATACAGTCGGTACCCTGGACCGTAGTGAACCCTCATCTCGGAGACTTCGCCCTCTATCGCCTGCCAGTCGCCGAGGCTTCCTGCTTCTGCCTGCCGTAGGCGTGCAGCGATGCGGATCTGCGCACGCTTGTCCTTGAGGGCGTCGAGCCACGCGACGAACTCTTCGGTTTGGCGGACGGTGAACATGCCACAACTGTAGCCATATGGATACAGTTCGTCAAGCTGAAATGTATTTGGTGCGGTCTAACGTGAAGGCCAGCGGCCACCGTAGGCGATGGACTGATCTGTTGGATTGTCCGCATCCACTCATCAGGTCACTCCATACGAACTGCACACGTTAGTGTGATCTCGTTCGTATCTGAGTTTTGCCTTGAAAATGCCGCGAAATCATTGCCCCGCTTCCTCATGAAGTAGGCCCTCTCTGACCGCATCTCTTCTGGGGTTGCCAACTCACCAAAATGTTGCTCGATACTCCTTTGTAACTTCGCGACGTCTGCGGAGCAAACCTTTGAAATTACCATCAGATATCCCATGGCCGCAGTGAACACCACCTGCGTTACACATATGCCGTTGTGTGTGTAGCGGCGCTCGGAACGAGCAGTTCCGTCCTGCTCCCGGAAATGACCTCCCACTCCCATCTTCTTAATGATCCGCGCCATCACGTCTGCGCTCTGACTTGTACAAGTTAGCGCTTTCGAGATCTCTTCGCTAGACAAGGCTTCCGCGCTGCTGAGGAGCGGGAACAGGAGAAGTAGTGATGCAAGTGCGCGCAAGTAGAGGTTCATGGCAATCTAACGTTCGAGCTAAGCGGGCGCCAACGGCAGGACGCCAGGCCCGGGCCGGTGAAAATGTACAGCGTACCACCGGCCCGGGCCTGGTGGCCTGCCGTTGGTGCTCCGCTTGAGCGAGTGGTTAGGCATCACGAGCCGTAGCCGCGAAGGGTGTTGTATTTGGCTACTTGCTCGGGCGTGAGAATACGAACTTGTTCAAGGTGTGCCTGCAAGTGTGTGCCGCGAAGCTTGGCCTGGGCTTGAGCTAGGCGATTCAGGGCCTCTGTCAGTTGCTGTGGAAGTGCCTTCTTACTTGCGAACAGACGGTCCAAGTCGCGTTCAGCGCTCACGTAATCTTCACCTGCATCAATTGCTGCTGACTTCATGCGCGCAAAAAGGTCTTGCGTAGCGGCTCGCTGTGCTTGCGTGAGAGCAAGCTTGTCTGACATTTCGAGGACGTGCAGCGGTCCAGGGTAACCATTCAATTCGGCAGCAAGAGCCAGGCTCATGCCCCGTCCAGCGCGCAGGCCTTCTATGTCCTCGGATGACAATGACTTGATATCGCGGGTCTGCCACCCAGCGTAGTGAGAGTGACCAGCGCAGCCGGCGAGGCTGCTAAGCGCCAGTGTGAGGATGAGTGTTGATGTGCGGAACATGAGTATTGTTTTCAGTGATGCCAACACTTAGCGTTTATCTGCCGCGCCAGCCAAGCCAGCCAGCGGCGATGACGTCATTCGCGGCAGATGAACCATGTTGAGCTAAACCGCAGCAAAGGCGGTGGTGTGGAAATCAACGGGATAGGGGATTGATGGTTTGAGCCCCCGCCATGGGCCATCATTATGGCCTGACTTCGCACCTGCACACGCCGTTTCCGGGCCACAGCGGCGGACTTCTTCGCAGCCACCGCCGCGTTTTGCTCGCCGCCCAATCGGTGCCAAGCGCACGGCGGCGCCAAGCGCCCACACACGCCCCTGGTGGTGCTGCGTAGGCAGTTCAACCATGGGTTTGAGGACTTCACAAAGACAGCTTCGGCGATCGCGGTCATGGCCCCTGCCCCGGTGGTGCCCGGCTGTTGGCTTTTCTGGCACCACCCTCAAACGGATCGGGCAGGCGTTTGGCACCTGCCAAGGTCTGCACCACACCCATGCGCCCTTGCTGGCACACCGGGCACTGGTGGATGTTCACCTGTGCCACCCGCGCCATGAAGTCCTGCGCACTGAGCAACGCTTGTGGGTTGGACGCGGGCATGTGCAGCGCCGCTTTGGCCTGGGCCAGGCTGGCACCGTTGGGGTTGGCCAACAGACCATAGTGCCGAATGCGCTTGAGCCCGCCGGGCAGAACATGCTGCATGAAGCGGCCAATGAAGTCTGGCCCACGCATGCGCAGCGTGCGCTTCTTTGCCTGCTCGCCCGCTTTGCCATTGCCCCGTTTGGCGCAAGCGCTGAAGACGACTTCGTCGCCCTGCAGACTGCGGATGCGCTCGTTGCCAATGGCCGTGCGGTGGGTGTAGCGGCCGAGGTATTGCAACACCTGCGCGGCACCACCCAGCGGGGTTTTGGCGTAGACCACCCAGTCTTTTTTCCACAGCGCCTGGCGCTGCTGGGCGTGCATGGTCAAGCCCTGGGCTTGAGCGGGTTGCTGTGCGGGTCGCATGCTTTGCCGCAGGTGCGCCATGAACTTGGCGCGCCAGACATTGGACAGCGCAGGTGTGGGGAACAGGTAGTCCGGCTTTCTGGCTGGCGTGTGCCATTGGACTTGGCCCAGCACCCCGCAGGCCATGACGGCGTGCAGGTGGATGTGCAACCCCAAATCCTGGCTCCAGGTGTGCAGCACCAGACTGAAGGCCGGTTTGCCACCGACCACCCCCATCCACCTGGGGTTGGCGGCAAACTCCGCCAGCGTTTGCGACACGCTGGCAAACAACGCGTCGATGAGTGGCTTGGGGTTCTGGCGGTACAGGGCGTTGAACTCGTGCGGCAGTGCAAACACCAGGTGCGTGTAAGGCACATCCAGCACTTGGGCCACGCGCGCTTGCAACCAGGCGTCTTTGGCACGTGCGCCGCAGCTGGGGCAGTGGCGGTTGCGGCAGGAGTGGTATTGCCAGTGGCTGTGTCCGCAGTCACTGCAGGCCAGGTGCTGCCCGCCCATTGCGGCGGTGCGGCAGGCGCAGATGGCACGCCATGCTTTGGCCTGGGGTGTGCTCAGCGCGTAGGTGAGCAGGTAGGCCCCGCCGTGCTGCTGCAGCACAGCGGCGAGGCTGGGCTTCATCGCAACCCCGTTCAGAAGGGGGCTTGGGCTTGGCGCGGTGTCTGAGCTGGCAGCGCTGCCAGCAAATCCAGCGGGTCAATGTCCGGG